>NZ_JAMXRY010000004.1:0-154790 GCF_024124525.1 Halomonas sp. OfavH-34-E
CCGCCGCCATGCCGGCGATCGCCCCGCAGGAGCCAATTCGCTTCGACACCCGGCCGCCGCTGTCCAGGGCCGAGCCACAGGCCCAGGGCGGCCTCAGCGTGGGCGATATCAACATCGAGGTGACCGCCTCTCCCGGCATGGACGAACGCCAGATCGGCCAGCTCGTCGCCCAGGAAGTGCAGCGCGCGCTGGCCGAGGCCCAGCACAGCGCCGCCGCACGCCAGCGCTCGTCGCTGCGAGATATCGATTAATCCTGATCGGGGAGACTAAACGCCAGGTATGTACCACATACAAGCAGCACCATCAGTCCGTAAAACCCCAAAGCAACAGTGCGCCCAACCCATATGAGAGCCTCGCTGCTCTTCAGTGCATCGTTCATCCCAGTGAGGAAAAAATCGATCATGGCCATTCCCAAGCCAGCCAGTAGTGACATTTGGGCATAGCGGTGCTTAAACGGCTGCCCCCTGCTTGTGACACCGATCACGGCACCGACAAACAAGAAAAGTCCATCGAGATCCGACTCGATAATGATATCCATCGCCAGCGTCTTACTTTCATTCAGAAAGGACGCAAGCAGTACGAAAAAAGTGATCCCTACTGCGGCCAATCCACAGTAGTGTCCAAGGGTAAGAGGTCTAGTCATGCTAATGGCTCTCGGTATGTTTGTGTTCCAGACTCACACTGTCCCCTACCAGCAGCTGAAGCGCTCCACGAGTTGGCGACACGCCAGCCAATCTCGGGTTGATGACCGGCCTGCCTATCAATACGTAGGGCCTGGCGAGGACAGAATCACCCTTATCGGCAAGCTGCTGCCGGAATTTACCGGCGGGCGTGTCGACCTGGACGAGATCCGCGACATGGCCGATCAGGGCCAGGCCTGGCCGCTGGTCGAGGGCACCGGCAAGCAATACGGGCTGTGGGTCATCACCCGCGTCGACGAAACCTCGAGCACCTTCTTCCGCGACGGCGCCGCGGCGAAGATCGAGTTCACCCTGCAGCTCGAGCACGTCGACGACGCCCGCACCGACCTGATCGGCAGCCTCACCACCTCCGCGGTCGCCCGCCTGGCGGGAGCCTACGCATGATCGACGCCACCGACCGCCGCTACCGGCGCCCGGGCTACCGCATCACCCTGGGCGGCACCGACATCACCCCGCGCGTGAACGGCCGCCTCATCCGCCTGACGCTGCGCGAACAGCGCGGCCTCGAGGCCGACCAGCTCGACATAGTGCTGGCCGACCACGACGGGGCCCTCGCCCTGCCCCGGCGCGGCGCCGGGCTGGCGGTGGCCTTCGGCTGGCAGGACGAGGGGCTGATCGACAAGGGGCTGTTCACGGTCGACGAGGTGCAGCACAGCGGCACGCCGGATCGGCTGACCATCCGCGCCCGCTCGGCGGATCTCCGGGGTGAGCTGCCCGGCAAGCGCACCCAGAGCTGGCACCGCCACACCCTGGCCGAGATCGTCGATACCATCGCCCAGCGCCATGGCCTGGCACCGGTCGTCGGCGGCTCCCTCGCCGACACGCGGCTCGAGCACATCGACCAGACCGACGAGAGCGACCTGAACTTCCTGACCCGGCTCGGCGAACGCTTCGACGCCATCGCCGCCATCAAGAGCGGGCGCCTGCTGTTCACTCAGGCCGGCGAGGCGCAGACCGCCAACGGCCTGGCCATGCCCGGCGTCACCCTGGCGCGCCGCGACGGCGACCAACACCGCTACAGCACCACCGACCGCGACGCCTACACCGGCGTGAAGGCCTTCTGGAACGACACCGACGGTGCCGAGCGCCAGAGCGTGCTCGCCGGCAGCGACGACAATGCCAAGCAGCTGCGCCCCACCCACGCCGGCGAAGCCGACGCCCTGGACGCCGCCCGGGCCGAATGGCGACGCATCCAGCGCGGCCTGGCCGAGTTCGAGCTGACAATGGCACACGGCCGCGCCGACGTGCTGCCCGAGTCACCGCTGCGGGTCAGCGGCTTCAAGCCCGAGATCGACGCCACGCCTTGGCTGGTCACCGAGGTAGAGCACTCCCTAGGCGACAGCGGCTTTGGCACGCGTGTGCAGTGTGAAATCAGCATTTCCAACCGCCCAAACAACGTAACTATTTGATAAAAAAGGGTGTGTTTAAAATTCTCCACTCGCCCTATACATCTTTATCAGTGATGTGAGAATGTATCAGCCCTGTTACATAGAGCGTGAGGCAATCATGGGGAGCTACGAAACATTTCTCCTTTCGGACGGTGAAAACGCACAAGGTGATTCCAATTCTCCCAGCGGTGAGGCCCCGCCATCCCCTGTGGACGTCGTGCGCAGAGCCTTGCTGGCACTCGATGCGGACCTCTTTATCTACTCCGGCAGCATCATGGCTCCCCATGATCGGAAGCTGATAGAAGTCATTGACCAGGTCCCGGCGCAGCACAAGAAAAGCACTGCGATTCTATGGCTCACCACCTGGGGCGGCTCCCCGGATGCAGCCTACACCATGGCCAGAGCCTTCCAGCGCAGCTATGACAACTTCTATGTACTCGTCACCAGCTACTGCAAGAGCTCTGGGACCCTGATATGCCTAGGTGCCGAAAAGCTGTTCATGACGGCAACAGCTGAGCTTGGCCCGTTGGACATACAGGTTGCCAACAACGAGGAGCTTGGCGAGCGCCTCTCAGGGCTCAACCCATCGGAGGCCCTGAACGCTATCGGCCAGCAATCGCTCGAGCTGCTGCGCTCGCACTTCCTCGAATTTCGCTTCAACGGTGGCCTGAGCACTAGACAAGCCCTAGAGGTAGCGACTAACCTCACCGGCCAGCTTATGAGCCCCATCACAGGCCAGCTCGACATCATGAAGTACGGTGAGTTCATCCGTGCCATGCGCATCGCGCGTGAATACGGTGATCGCCTCAGCAAGCACCATGGTGGCGATAACCTAAAACCCCATGCAGTTCAGAAGCTTACCAACGGATATCCGTCGCATGGGTTCGCGATTGATAAAGAAGAAGCAGAAAATCAACTTTTTTCATCAGTCGAGCAACCTGGTGGTGCGCTAGAGTGTCTAGTAGGGGTCATCAAGGAAGCCTGTGAGAAACACCTTTTCAAGAGCGTTGGCACTGATCCCATGATCCATGACGCCAAAGCGTTCTTTGATATCTACGATCTGCTGGAGCAACAAGCCAGCGACATTGCCTCTGCAGACGATACTGCAGAGAGGGAGGAGGACGACGATGATGGACACCTTACTGAAGCAGCCGAATCAGGACAGCCACAAGCCGAGGACGCTGAACAGCAGTCAAAAGACTCGTGACTTGGTAAAGGAAGTGCATCAAAGCGCAGCCTCTCACATTCGAGATATGAATGCGTCAAATAGCTCCACACTATCAAAGCAATTCATGCGATAACCTGAAAGTATTAAAAGCCCTGGCTATGCCAGGGCTTTTTTTGTGCAATGAACAACCGATTACAGCCCATACCGCCGCGCCTGACTCACCACCACGCCCCGCAGATCCGACTGCCGGGCCCAGATCGACTCCGTGGGTCCGGCGGTGGGCATCAGCCGCATCCGCCCGCCGATCCGATGGCTGCTGAACAGCCGCTGCTCGCCGTCCAACTCCACCACCACCAGGTCAGCGTGCTGGGCGGGCTTCTGCTCGTCGACCACCAGCAGGTCGCCTTCCATCAGCGGGCCGCCCACGCCGGCGTCCTCGCTCACCTCCACCAGGTAGCAGCTCGGGCGGAAGCGCGAGAGGTCGTAGCCTTCCAGTGCGGGGTGGTCGATGCCCAGACAAGCCGGGCCCAGGTAGTTCACTCGCATGTCGTCCCTGCCAATTCGTGATCCTGCCACCAGCCGCGCCATACCGGGCCCGGCCGCCTGCGACCCCGGCGTGTTGTTCATATTAGCGTTTGCCTAAGGGTGTGCTGTTGTCTAATACTGTATAAATAAACAGTCTTTGACAAGAGGCACCGCCATGCGCGATCCCGAGGTCCATCATCTGCACCCGGCACCGCCGTACCGCGCCCTGCCCCATCCGCTGGCCACCATCCGCGCCGGCATCTCCGGCTTCCCCTCGCCGGCGGAGGACTACGTCGGCCGCACGCTCGACCTCAACGAGCGGCTGGTGAAGCGCCCCGCGGCCACGTTCTTCATGACCGTCACCGGCGACAGCATGGTCGAGTTCGGCATCCAGGACGGCGATACCCTGGTGGTAGACCGCTCGATCGACGCCCGCCCCGGGCACATCGTCGTCGCACTGGTCGACGGCGAGGTGATCGTGAAGCGCTACGAGATGATCGGGAAGCGGCCCTACCTGTGCTCCGGCAACAGCCAGTACGCGCCGATCCCGGTCACCGACCTCGACTGCCAGGTGTGGGGCGTGGTGCGCTCGGTCATCCACGAGTACGCCGTATGATCGGGCTGGTGGACTGCAACAACGTCTACGTGAGCTGCGAGCGCGTGTTCCAGCCGCGGCTCGAGGGCCTGCCGGTGGGCGTGATGTCCAACAACGACGGCTGCGTGATCGCCCGCTCCAACGAGCTCAAGGCCCTGGGCGTCGAGATGGGCACCCCGGCCTTCGAGCTGCAACAGTGGGTCAACCAAAGCCGCATCCACCTGCTCTCGTCCAACTACGAGCTCTACGGCGACATGAGCGCCCGGGTGCGCGAGGTCCTCGAGGAGTTCTCCGCCGGCGTCGAGCCCTACTCCATCGACGAGATGTTCGTACGCTTCGACGGTTTCGACGCCGCCACCACCCAGGCCCTGGCGCGCACGCTCTACCGCAACGTGCGCCAATTCACCGGCATCCCCGTCTGCGTCGGCGTGGCGCCCACCCGTACCCTGGCCAAACTGGCCAACCGTGCCGCCAAGAAGCTGCCGGAATACCAGGGCGTGTGCGTGATGCACGCCGACGGCGACCACACCCACCGCCTGCTCGAGCGCACCGCCCTGGGCGACGTGTGGGGCGTCGGACGGCGGCTGGTCGAGCGGCTGGCCCTGCAGGACATCGAGACCGCTTGGGATCTTCGCCAGGCCGACCCCAAGGCCATCCGCCGGCGCTACTCCGTCACCCTCGAGCGCACCGTGCGCGAGCTCCAGGGCACGCCCTGCATCGAGCTCAACGACGCCAGCGAGCCCCGTCATCGCATCATGACCTCACGCTCCTTCGGCCGCCTCACCGGCGAGCTAGGCGACCTGCAGGACGCCATCCGCCAGCACGCCCAGCGCGGCGCCGAGAAGCTCCGCCAGCAGGACAGCCACGCCCGCGCCGTGCTCGTCTTCCTCAAGACCAACCGACACCGGCCCGACCTGCCCCAGTATTCGCCCAGCGTCGTCGTCGAACTGCCCGAGCCCACCGACGACAGCCGGCCGATCCTGGCCGCCGCCCAGCAGGGGCTCGAGGCGATCTATCGCCGCGGGTATCGCTTCATGAAGGCCGGCGTGATGCTGCTCGACCTGGTGGACGCCAACCGCGAGCAGCTATCGCTGCTCGATACGCCCGAGCGGGAAGCCCAACGCGAGCGCGACCACAAGCTGATGGCCACCCTGGACGAGCTCAACGGAAAGATGGGCAAGGGAACCGTGCGCCTGGGCGTGCCGCGCCAGAACGCCGCCTGGCAACTGCGCTGCGCGCACCGCACGCCGCGATGGACGACGCAGTGGCGAGAGCTGAGGAAAGTGAAAGCATGAAGGTCGGCCGTCCTTAGCAGCGGGCTTCTTCTGAAGCCCGCCGGAACTGAGCCAAAAACATTATGATAAGAACGGAGGGGGAGGAAAGGCAAAAGATTTATGCTTGTTCTTAACCACATTCTCTTCCAAGAAAGCGATAAATTGTGTGAAATCACCATGCCTTGACTTCTTAACCCCTGGGCTTGCCAAAAAACTCGGCTCTTCCAAAGAAGACTCGAGAATCACAATCGCATTAAACGGCCCCAACCGCATGACACAATACTGCCCAAGAAAAATCACATAATTCTGCCCATCCAATAAGTAATCATCCACCGCCGGAAAATCACTCATAAACCGCACATTACTTTCAATTTTCTTGCTCAACATATGCTTGTCCAAAGACTTTCTCATCTGCTGCGGAACCCTTTCAGAGAGAAAACCAGGATCTAACAAGCAAAGAGACTCATAGCAAACTTTAACAAAAAGCAAAACCAAGGAATCAAAAAACTTCTGATCCATCTCAACTCTTTTACTTAAATGAGGACGATAGCTCTCTTTTTTAAACTCATTTTCACTAATGAATTTTTCAGCTATCTTTTTGGCTTGCCCCCTGCTTATCGTCTCACCGTCACCACCACCTTTCCTGAATATTTTTTTAGCAAGCGCCGCCTTTGCCATATCGATATCAGATTCATCTAAAATGGCTGAATAAACCGTCACTCCGTCTTCATTTTCAACCTCTTCAAACCCTGTAAACTTAACCTTAACCTCTCCATCCTCGCCAAACTCGATTTTTCTCCCATCTACATCGTAATCACCGGCCAAGGGGTTCTTCGAAGCTCCAGATTTCTTCACCACTCCATATCTGTACGAAAAAAGCTGAAATATAAAGCTTTTTTCTACCACAGACTCAAAACCATTACCCATCTTACTATTACAAGACTTACAGGTGTTCTTCCTCTTTATACTTCCACCTAAAAACTCAGGAACAACATGCTCCTCAGTCAAGCAATTATCACCTTGGGGAGTTTTGTTGCAAATAATGCATTTACTCATCTTGACCTCTAAGGAAGAACAGAACAATCAATTATGCTGCTTTAAGGGATTCTAAGCTCTTCGGCACCGAAGGAGGCTTTCAAATCATCATCCAACTCTCTGAGCTTTTGTTTTGCAGCAGCAGTCGAAAGCGGCTCTCCTTGGGACTCCATCCACCACATCCTAACCATCTTGACCCTTTCTTCTTGCTTTGGCACAAGAAAGCAAAGCGGCTTCTTTTCTGACTTTTCAAACAGGTGCTTTTCTCCAACATAGCTACTAACCTCAGAAAGAAGCGCAGATTCTTCTTCCAGCTTCTTATACAGCGTCGCTACTTTTTTGTAGCCAGTCTTCCCCCTTTCCATATATTCCAGACTTTTGACAAGATGCAACATATCCTCAAGCTTACCCATTAAACTTTGCCAAAAACCTGAATGGAAAAACTTCAATCCTGGCAGCTGGCCGACAGTGTGGGGAGTTACGTATGGTTCACGCTCAACCTCTCCGGTTCTCTCATCCACACTCTCTTTGAAAGAGATAAGCTCAACTAAGACCTTCCCAGAACCCTGCCTTGCCATGCCTTCCAGCTTTCTCATTACGCTTTCAGGAACCGACCGCTTAAACCCCCTAAAATACTCAACGACTTCTTTCATCTCTGAAAGCGCTGTACTTAACCTGCCAGCCATCAACTCCTTAGAGTAATAACAATTGTTAACAAACGTGATGCGCTCTTCATACCGCTTCTGGTTATTGTGTTGACTGATCAACCGACTTAGATTACCGCCATCTCCAAATTCATTTACACAAGTACTTCCAAGCAGGGACTTCCTACCATCAGTGAGCTCTACTACATAGCCATTTCGATGGTCTTGCCCACAAAGGCGGCCACCTGGCTTAAAACAACAGCATTTGAGAGGCAGAGTGTCATCGGGGAAGTGATAATCACCTAGCAGCGCTGAAAAATTCTTCGGTCCAACTCCAGGGGAGTCTTGAACTCCTTCTAGGCTCATCACCTCAGATCTATCCTTGAAGGTATAGGGCTTATCCATCTAGAAGATCCCCCTTTCAACAGTGCGACATGGCCCAGCATTGGAGGATTGCCCCCTCAGCGACCTTCTCATGCGCAACTCACCATTCAAGCGTCGACGCAACGGTCACGGACGACGCTTATCAGCTCGGAGATACTTACCCGTGGGACCAGATCGCCCTGCTTCCAAATGTCTTCAATAGGGGGCCACCCATGCTGTTCACCGTAAGTAGACGCCGGTCCATTAATCCCATAGCGTTTACCATTGACCTCAACCGCTGCCATGACACCACCTGGGCAGTAAGCTTGGACTTCATCGACAGTCAGTGGCCATGCACCACTTAGATCATCAGGAGCGATTTCCATCTGTGTTGCGGAAGGACCCGAAAGCAACCCCCAGATCCAGAACAAGAATGCAGCAACACCTACAAAGTAGATCCACGTAACAGCGGTCTCCATCCCTACGCCTCCTTGCGCCTGCGTTGCTCCGCCCTTTTCGGGCGACTTCTTATTGAACGCGGCGACCTCCCGCCGCGCCTGTGCCTTCCCATCTTTGAGGAATGCCGTTCTATCGTTAAGAGATCCGCCCAATCCGAATCTCACACCGCCCCAGGATCTCCACGTCCTTCATGTCCTGCGGCTTGATCATTTCCTTCTCGTAGCGCGGATTGTCGCTGATCAGCAGCCAGGCGCCGCCGGCGACGCGCTGCACGCGCTTGATGCGCCGCTCGCCGTGTACGAGCAGCAGGAACACCCCTTCCGGGTGCGGATCGCGACTGCTGCGGTCTACCAGCACCCAGTCGCCGTCGGCCAGCGTGCCGTCCATCGAGTCGCCGCGGACCTTCACCCCGACCACCTGAGCCGGGTCGAGCCCCTGGGCGGCGAGCTGCTCTGTGGGGAAATACAGCGTGGACTCGACTTCCTCCCGCTCGAGCGAGCGGCCATCGCCGGCCGCGGCCTCGATGTCGTACATGGCCACGGGTGATAGCCCTGAACTGACCGTGAGCTCGGACATCTCGAACTCGGGCTGAGCTGGATCATCACTCCGACGCCCCGTCAGCACGTAGTGGGTGTCGACCCCCTCGCTGTCTAGGGCTGCGAGGTAGTCCGCCTGAGGGCTCCGGTCCTTCTCATAGTTCGCCTGTGCACGCTTTGACACGCCTGCAAGAGCAGCGAACTCATCTTGAGATAGGCCCAAACGCAGCCTCTCTTCCTTCAGACGCTCATGGATCGTCACACGGACTCCTTCAGTCCCTTTGACAAATGCACATTCGTGCATTAGCTTTCACTCCTAAATGCACATACGTTCATCGGCGAAGGGAGCCACTGCCATGGCCCACCCCGAAATGATTACTCCCGCAGCGCGCGCTGCCCGCGAGCTGCACGAGAACGCCCCGCCCGAGCTGTACGTCCGCGGCCTGCGCGTCGAGCTCGCCAAGTGCTCGCCTAGCATGCGCATGGCACTGCTGCGCTACACCTCACCGAAGTTCAGCGACGGCGACCCTCTGGCCGACCTCGAGACGTTCGAGGAGCGCACCCTGGCTGACGCCACTGCCCGGCTGTCCTGCGAGCCGATCGCCGCCCGCTGGGACGACGACGCCATCGAGGACGCACTCGCCAGCCTTCGCGGCCACCTGGAAGAGCACTTCACCCAGCGCAAGTACGCCGCGCTCTATGAGCGCTGATGCCGCGTCCAGAAACAGTGCAGAACTGTCTTTCACTCCATTAAGGAAGCCTAACCGATGAGCCATCCCGAAACCATCGTTCCCCCCACCGTGAGCCGGGCGCCCAAAGGCTGTAATCGCCCGGTGATGACCCACCTCACGGAAACCGAGCGGCAGCGCCTGGAAGGCATCGCCGAGCTGGAAATGCGCTCGCTCTCCGCCACCTCTCGCCTGCTGCTGCTCAAGGGCCTCGAGCAGTACGAAGCCGAGACCGAACAAGCCTCGCGCACCTGACCCATCCCCTGTCCTGTATTGCCGCATAAGGAATTCCGCCATGTACCAGGACCCGAAACGCGTTCGCACCAAGGCCACCGTTTACCTCGACCAGTACGAAGCCGACGTGATCACCGCGCTGGCCAACTACCTGGGCGTACCCAAAGCCGAGGTGATGCGCCAGATGATGATGAAAGAAGCCCAAGAGGTGCTGGGTGTCGATCTTGCCGCGCTCACCAACACTATCGCCGCCAGCGCGGGATAAACCCAGCACCACATCCACCGTGCATTCGAGGTTCCCCATGCCGGAACAACCCACGGAGCTCGACCAGGACATGACGGCCGTGCTCGACGCCATTCGCGAGCAGCAGGGCCTGGAAACCCGAGAGCAAGCCGCTGAGTGGCTGCTGCGCCGGCGCATCCGCCGAGGCGCCCAGGGGCTTACCGGACGCGGCCGAGCCCTCTACCCCGTGAACTCACAAGGAGGTCATCAATGAGCGAAGCCCCGATCCGCCCACGCATCCCGTGCCCGCACTGCGGCCAGAACCTGCGCATCCGTAAGAGCCAGGGCCTCACGCCGGTGTACCGCGAGGCGGTCTTCGAATGCCGCAACGAGGCCTGCGGCTGGCGTGGCAAGGCGTCGATCGAGATTACCCATACCATCGCGCCCAGCGACATCCCCAACCCGTCGGTGACGCTGCCGTTCGTGCCGCGCCTGCGGAAGCTGGTCATGTCGCAGCCGTCCACCGCTAGCGCGTAACACGCCGCCACCGAACACCACGAGACAAGCCCATTACGGAAGGAACGCCACATGGATGCCATGAGCAACGTCACCGCCATCGCCCAGCACCAGGACCCGCACAACATCGCTGCCGCGCGCCTGTTCCGCGACCGCTGGGAGAACCGCGTCAACGCCCTGGCCAACTGCATCGAGCACCTGGTCGTCGACCACGAGATGACCGAGGTAAACGCCGAGCTGGTGGCCATTCAGGCCTACGCCGATCTGGAAGCCACCAACCAGACCGCCCGCATCGACATCGATGCCTGCACCTCGTATGTGGTGGTGCTGCGCACCGAGGGCGGCCGCCCGGTGGTGTTCACCGTCACCGACCTGATGCGCGTTCTCGAGCAGGCCCGCCAGGACGATCGCGCTGTGGTCGTCGATCGCGATCGGCGCCGCCCCGTCGTCCTCGAGCACTGACCCGGCGCCCGGCGCCCTGCAACACCCTCCCCGTTCACGAGTAAAAGGAGGCCCAGCGTGAATCCATCGCTGCGCCAGGACATCGTTGCGCGCTTGAAACGCGACTTTCGCGCCGAAGACCGGGGCGACTACCTGCAGAAAGTGCAGTGCCCGGAGTGCGGCAAGCGCGAGGCCTTCATCCAGGCCGAGCAGCCGTGGATGCTCAAGTGCGGGCGCGAGAACCACTGCGGCAGCCAGGTGCACGTGAAGGCGCTGTTCCCGGAGCTGTTCTCCAGCTGGACGGAACGCTACGACCTGCCCGAACGCCGGGCCGAGAGCGCCACGCCGGTGGCCGACGGCTACCTGCGCGACGGCCGCGGCTTCGAGCTGGAGCGCATCCGCGGCTGGTACACCCAGGAGAGCTACTGGAAGCCGGGCATCGGCGGCACCACCACGGTGCGCTTCACCCTGCCCGGTGGCGCCTACTGGGAGCGCCTACTCGACCGGCCCGAGCGCTTCGGCAAGCAGAAGGCCAACTTTAACGGCGCCTACAAGGGCTATTGGTGGCAGCCGCCGGCGCTGACCACCGCCGACCTAGCCACCGGCGACGAGGTGTGGATCGTCGAGGGCATCTTCGACGCCATCGCCCACTACCACCACGGCAAGGCCGCCGTGTCGGCGATGAGTTGCGCCAACTACCCCGAGCACGCGCTCAAGGCCCTGGCCGATGCCGCCCACGCCGAAGGCGGCGCCCGCCCCACCCTGGTGTGGGCGCTGGACAGCAACCGCGCCGGCCAGAACGCCACCCTCAAGCACGTGAAGCGCGCCCGCGCCGAGGGCTGGGAGTGCCGCGCCGCGCAGATCCCCGGCGGCGGCAAGCATGACTGGAACGACGCCCACCAGCGCGGCGAGCTGACAGTCGAACACTACGCCACCTACCGCTACCACGGCGACCTGCTGCTGGCCCCAACGGCTATGGCCAAGGCGATGATCCTCTACAGGCGCACCGAACGCCGCGAGTGCTGGTTCGAGTTCAAGCGCCAGATCTGGTGGTGGAAGCTGGACATGGATGCCTTCGACCGCGCGGTGCGCGCCGAGGGCGCCGACGGCGACGACCAGCAGAGTTTGGACCCGGCCTTGCGCGACGCCGCCCTGGAGCAGGCCGGCAGCGTGAAGCGCATCTGCACCTGCTTCCCCTCGGCACTCTACTACCAGGCCAACGCCGTCACCGACGAGAGCTGGTACTACTACCGCATCGAGTTCCCCGACGGCCGGCCGGCGGTGAAGAACACCTTCAGCGGCGGGCAGCTGGCCAGTGCCAGCGAGTACAAGAAGCGCCTGCTCGGCGTGGCCCCGGGCGCGGTGTGGACCGGCACCAGCCAGCAGCTCGACACCCTGCTCCAGGACCAGATCGGCAACATCAAGACGGTAGAGACGATCGACTACATCGGCTACAGCAAGGAGCACGGGGCCTATGTGTTCGGCGATCTCGCCGTGGCCGGTGGCAAGGTCGTGCCGATCAACGCCGAGGACTACTTCCCGCTCTCGCCGAGCAAGCACCTCAAGACGCTGAGTCAGTCGGTCACCCTGCACCTGAACCCCGACCGTGAGGCCTACCGTACCGACTGGACCCGCCAGCTGCTCGGCGCCTTCGGCGCCAAGGGCGTGGTGGCCACCGCCTACTGGCTGGGCAGCCTGCTGGCCGAGCAGATCCGCGGCGCCATGGGCAGCTTCCCATTCCTGGAGATCGTCGGTGAGGCCGGCGCCGGCAAGTCCACTCTCATCGAGTTCCTTTGGAAGCTGGTCGGCCGCCGCGACTACGAGGGCTTCGACCCCAGCAAGGCCACCATGCCAGCGCGCGCCCGCAACTTCGCTCAGGTGGCCAACCTGCCGGTGGTGCTGATCGAGTCCGACCGCGAGCAGGAAGGCGGTGCCAAGCAGAAGCAGTTCGACTGGGACGAGCTCAAGACCGCCTTCAACGGCCGCTCGATCCGCGCCCGCGGCGTGAAGAACGGCGGCAACGACACCTACGAGCCGCCCTTCCGCGGCAGCATCGTGATCAGCCAGAACGCCGCCGTGCAGGCCGGCGAGGCAATCCAGACGCGCATCTGCCACCTGCACTTCACCCGCGAGGGCCAGACCCGCCAGACCAAGGAACTGGCCGAGGCCCTGGAGAAGACCGAGCTCGAGCATGTCAGCCAGTTCGCCCTGGACGTGGCCAAGCGCGAGGCCGAGCTGCTCGAACTGATCACCCAGCGGGCCAGGGAATACGCCGAGCGCCTCGCCGAAGACCCCGACATCAAGGTGCTGCGCATCGCCAAGTGCCACGGCCAGCTGATGGCCCTGGTGGAGTGCCTCGGTCCCGGGGGGCTGGGCCTGTTCGACGCCCAAACGATCGACATGGCCTGCGGCCACGTGCGGGAGATGGGCCGCGAGCGTCAGCAGTCCATCAATGCCGATCACCCGCTGGTCGCCGAGTTCTGGGAGGCCGTCGAGTACCTCGAGGGGCTCTCCGAGGAGCCGCTGCTCAACCACTACGGCAAGAACAGCGACCTGGTGGCCATCAACCTCAAGGACTTCGAGCGCCGCTGCGCCGACTACAAGCTGCGCATCCCCGAGGTACGCGAGCTTAAGCGCTACCTCAAGTCCAGCAAGACCCGGAAGTTCGTCGACGCCAACCGCACCGTCCGCAGCCAGATCCGCCTGGGTAACGCCAGCGTGAAGTGCTGGGTCTTTCAAGCCTGAGAACAGGCCTGACCGAGAGAGGAAAGGAGACCGCCATGCCACACCGCACCTACACCCTCGACCAGGCCGCCCCGCTGCTCAACCTGGGGCGCAACACCCTGGCCCGCCGGCTGCGCCAGGCCGGTGTGCTGGGCGACGACAACCTGCCGGTCGATCGCTACCGCGGCAACACACGCCTGGTGCTGGTGGCCACCGGCGTCTACTGGCACCCCGTCTGCGGCTGGACCCACTACGGCCGCACCGAACTCACCGATGCCGGCCTCGATCACATCGCCGACCGGCTCGGCATCGCCATCGACCACCTGCCCGCGCACCACACCCGCCGGACAGTGACACAACCCCACCACGCAAGGAGCGCCTCATGACCATGCCCAACCTCACCCAGCGCCTGAGCAAACGAAACCGCCAGGCCCTGGAAGCCATGCACGCCGCCGAGGCCGACGCCAAAAAGCGCCTGGCCAGGGTCGAGAAGCTCGGCCCCACGGCGCTGAACCGACTGGCCCAGGTCGCCCAGGGCGACAGCGGCCAGAGCCATCACTGCCGGCGCCTGCTGCTCGCCGTCTACAACGGCCCCGAATGGCCGCTCGAGCTCACGCGCCTGCGCGTGATCGACCGGGACCTCCAGGACGCCGCCCTGGTCGTCATCGAATGGGCTACCTACACCGGCCGCGAGCTGCACGAGTACTTGGACGACGGCGACCGCCTGATGCAGCGCTTCTGGCTGATCGAAACCCACGAGGACGAGGACTGACCCATGGCCGACAACGCCGACATCGCCACCGAGATGATGGAACGCCGCATGGAAGGCGCCCTCGCCCACCATCGCCTGCCAAGCGCCCCTGCGGTCGACGACGAGTGCGAGGAATGCGGCGACGAGATCCCCGCGGCACGCCGCCAGGCCGCGCCCTGGGCGACCACCTGCATCGAGTGCCAGTCCATCCGCGAAGGGAAGCAACGCCATGTCCGCTAAAACCACGCCACGCGAGGCCGCCAAGCTAATCGCCTTCGTGTTTGCCCTGGGCGTGGCGTTTCAGCTGGGAGTCGGGCTCACCAGCATCGCCACCCCGATCGTGAAGAAGATCGAGATCCACACCACTCACCAGGGTGCCGCCGCGGCGCCCGATCGGATGGGCTTCTAGGAGACCGCCATGAGCATCATCCCAGTCGACGAAGCCGCCAACATGGCGGCCAGCCGCACCACTCATAGCCTGGCCCGCGAGGTGCTGGGACTTCGTGCCCAGCTCGCCGAACTCGAGAACCAGAACAGCCAGCTGAGCGCCTG
The DNA here is from genome assembly GCF_024124525.1 of Halomonas sp. OfavH-34-E. Taxonomy (NCBI): domain Bacteria; kingdom Pseudomonadati; phylum Pseudomonadota; class Gammaproteobacteria; order Oceanospirillales; family Halomonadaceae; genus Halomonas; species Halomonas sp. OfavH-34-E. The sequence goes on from NZ_JAMXRY010000004.1 coordinate 14,858, forward strand.
GATCGTGGAGAACGATGCCGAACGCGACAAGCTGGCGGTGCGGGCACGGGAAGCCGAGGAAGAACTGCTGCATGTGCAGTGCCAGCGCGACAGCGCGATTCAAAGAGCGCAGATAGCGGAGGATGGGCAAAATACTGCACAGGCCCGGGTGCAGGCGCCTCAAACTGAGCAACATGGCGCTCATCGGGAGGGAGTGGCGTCATGAATCAGGCCACCACCAAGGGTGGGCAGCTGGCCCGCCAAGCAGCCATGCTGTGCAGAGATGAGCGTTTCCGGCTTTACCTGGATCGCCGCCGACGCCACAAGTTCGGCCTGAGCGAGAGCCAGCTGCCCGACGGCACCCACAACGAGCAGGATGCACGCGAGTGGCTTTGTGCCGCTTGCAGCATCGAGAGCCGCGCGGAGCTGGATCACGATCGACAGGCTGCCGACACATTTCGCTCCATCGGCCAGCGCTTCGGGCGCTGGAAGCTTCAACAAGGAGGTCGCCCATGAACACCTACTTCGGTCTTCTCGCCGAGTTCAACGGCCGGGCCGAATTGCCCCTCGAGGAGGTAGCCCCACGCTACTTCGGCATCAGCGCTCGCACCGCCGGCATGCGTGCTGGGGCACAGGCCCTGCCGATTCCCGCCTATCGCGCCGGCGACTCCCAGAAGGCTCCCTGGCTGGTCAGCGCGGTGGACTTGGCCGACTACCTGGACAGGCGACGCGCTGAGGCACACGAGATGTGGAAGCGAGTGAACGAGTGAACTGCCGCCCTACGGGGCGGCTTCGCAGAGAAGTAGATAACGGTATAAGTCTAGCGAAGCTGCAGATTCTCCGGCCTCAGGTGGGTGTATCGCTTCAACACATCCCAGCTCTCATGCAAGGTGAACTGCTGCACTTCCACGATCTCGTACCCCGCCTCGAACAACCGCGACGTCGCCTCATGTCGCAGATCATGAAAGCGCAGATCCTCGATGCCACAAGCCGCCGTCGCCGCCCGCCAGCGAGTGCCGATCGACTTGCCGTTGTAGGGGAAGATCCTCTCCTCGCCCTGTGCGCGCGGCTGTCGCTGGATGATGGCCATGGCCTCGTGGCTCAGCTTGAACCGCTTGTGGTTGCCCCACTTCTGCCGCGGGTGCTTGGCATCACGCACCCAGCAGGTCATGGCGTGCTCGTCGAGATCTGACCAAGTGAGCCGGGTGATCTCTTCCTGGCGCCTCGAGGAGGCGATGGCGAAGTCCATGATGTCTTCCATGGGGATGATAGCGCTGGGCCGGATCCGCTGCGAGCGGCGGAAGTAGGCCCGTATCTGCTCGACCTCCTTCTCCGTCGGCCGACGATCCCGGGCGCCGGGGCGCGATACCAGCCCCTTGCTTCGCATCAGCAGCTTGGCCGACTCGAACTCGTTGAGCTCCACCGGCATCTTCCAGGCCGCCACGGCCGTCTTGAGGATGATGCCCAGCCAAGTGATGTCCTGATTGATCGTCGAGGGCTTGATCCCGCTGTCACGTCGCATGATGGCATGACCGATGATCTGCTCGCTGGTCAGATCGTTGATCTGAACCCGCGCGATCGGGAAGCGCTGCAGCTGCTCGATGGTGGCCCGCTTCGATCGGCCGGCGTCCTGGGCGAACTCATGGAGGTAGCGCTCAATGGCGTCGTCCAGGGTCACACCTTTCCACTTCGCCGAGAGAACGCCGCCGGGGCTGTTCAGCTCGAGCTCGCGACGCTTGGCCCACTCCTCGGCCATCGCCTTCCTGGGGAACGTCCTCGACTCGGAGTGGTCAGGTTGCCCACGGCGGGCGATGCGGATCTGAGCCAGGTATGAGAAACTGCCGTCCTTTCGCCGACGCTTCCTGATCGTCGCCACGCGAACCTCCTCGATGTACCAAATTGCCAACGCCCCGTGTGCCAAATTTGTACCAACACATGGCGCAAAACAGGGCAAAACAGGGCAAAACCACTGTAAATATGAACAGCAATGAATGATATGGCAAATGCCACAACCGGCATGAATACTGGCACCGCGCGCCCTGCGCTGGATAGGACGTTCTCAGTAGCGCCTATGATGGACTGGACGACACGCGACTACCGCGTTTTCGCGCGCACCCTGACGCGCCGGACGCTCTTGTACACCGAGATGGTGACCACTGGTGCGATCCTTCACGGGCGTCCGCGCGAGCGCTTCCTCGGCTACGACGAGGTGGAGCATCCGCTGGCGCTGCAGTTAGGTGGCAGCGATCCGGGGGAACTCGCCGAGTGCGCAGCGATCGCCGAGGAGTGGGGCTATGACGAGGTCAATCTCAACGTGGGTTGCCCCAGCGACAGGGTCCAGAACAACCTGATCGGGGCCTGCCTGATGGGGCATCCGGACAAGGTGGCGCTGGCGGTGGCGACGATGCGCGAGGCGGTGTCGATTCCGGTGACGGTGAAGTGCCGTATCGGGATCGACGATCAGGACGAGGACGCCGATCTCGAGCGCTTTATCACCCAGGTGGCCGACGCCGGCTGCGAGGTGTTTATCGTGCACGCGCGCAAGGCCTGGCTGCAGGGGCTGTCCCCCAAGGAAAACCGCGACGTGCCGCCGCTGAATTATCCGCGGGTACATCGCTTGAAGGCCAGTCGCCCCGATCTGCATATCGGCATCAACGGCGGCATCAAGAGCCTCGAGGAGTGCCAGACGCAGCTTGATCACGTCGACAGCGTGATGGTGGGTCGCGAGGCCTACCAGAATCCCTGGCTGCTGGCCCAGGTGGACCAGGCGATCTACGGCGAGCCGGGGCCTACTGACAGTCGCCACGCCGCCGCTATGGCGCTACGCCCTTACATCCAGCGCCGCCTGGAAGAAGGCGCCAAGCTCAACCATATCACCCGCCATCTGCTTGGCCTGTTCCAGGGCTGCCCCGGCGGGCGCCGCTTCCGTCGACATCTGTCGGAGAACGCTCATCGCGACGGCGCGGGCCTGGCGGTGTTCGACGATGCCCTGGGCCTGGTGCCGGAGCCCGTCAGCGCCTGACAACGGCTGCACGACACTCCGCTGCACGGGCAAACCGGCCTGCAAAAAAGACAACGGCCGAGCGATCTGCTCGGCCGTTCTTTATTGGGTCCGGGGTTGGGGACTCGATCTTCATCAAGCCCTCCGGACATCTGTCTCGCTAGCCCTACCGCTACTGCTACCGCTACCTCTGCCGCTACCCCTATCGCCACCCTCATGCCTTAAGGTAAGCGAGTGCTCACCTGCATGTGCAACCTTGGCTCCTGGGTGAACCGCTTCATGCCTTGAGGCCTAGTAGAGTGAATCGGGCGGCGGCTCCAGGCTCGAATGGAAGGTCTCGATGGCGCTTTCGGCTTCTTCGATGGCGTCGAAGCGGGCGATATGGAACAGCGCCTCGCCTTCGTTGGCCAGGGGCAGCCGGCTCATGCCGATGACGATGCCGTCGGCCATGGACAGGATCTCGCCTTCGGTCTCGCCGAAGGGATCGGCGACCTTGCCCAGCACCTGCCCCTTGGCGACCCGGGCACCCAGGCGCACCTTGGGCCTCAGGATGCCGTCGATGGGCGCACGCGCCCAGCTCGACCCATTGGCGACCTCTGCCGCCGGCGGCTTGCGCCGGCGTTGCTCGCCGGTGAGCATGTCGAGCCGGCGCATCACCCGCAGCACCCCTCGGACACCCGCGGTGATCGCCCACTCGTCGAAGCGCAGCGCCTCGCCGGCCTCGTAAGTGAGCACTGGCGTACCGCGCGTCTGGGCGTAGTGGCGAAGGCTGCCTTCGCGAAGCTCGGCGTTGAGAATCACCGGGGCGCCGAAGGCGTCGGCCATGCGCCGGGTCTCCTCGCCGGCGTCACCCAGCTGGGCGCGGATCTGCGGCAGGTTGGTGCGGTGGATGGCGCCGGTGTGAAGGTCGATGATGTGGGTCGCGTGATCGACGATCTGCTCGCGAAACAGTGCCGCGATACGCCCCCCGAGAGAGCCCGATTCACTGCCGGGGAAGCAGCGATTGAGATCGCGCCGATCCGGCAGATAGCGAGAGTGCTGAACGAAGCCGAAGATATTGACGATCGGCACCGCGATCAGGGTGCCGCGCAGACGGTTGATCTGGCGCGAACGCAACAGACGCCTGACGATCTCGACGCCGTTTATCTCGTCGCCGTGGATGGCGCTGCACACCAGCAAGGTGGGGCCGGGCTGGCGTCCGTGAACGACCTCCACCGGGATATCCAGCGGTGCATGGGTGTAAAGTTTGGCCACCGGCACGTCGATCTGGGCACGCGTGCCCGGCTTGACGGTAATGCCGGCCAGTTCGAAGGGGGCTCTTGCCATGAAAGTTCCTTAGTCGCCATGCCGCGCCGTCGAAAACACGACAGCACCTGTCGTCCTTATACCTTTGTGACGTCGCCAAAACGAGTCCAATTTACCTCAGTGCGCGTATCGATGCCGCTGATCTCGCGGGGCCAGTCCGGTAGAATACGCGGACTGACCCACCGCCGGAGCGCCCCGCCCCCATGGCCCGCCGTACCAAGCAAGAAGCCGCCGCCACCCGAGCCGCATTGCTCGATGCCGCCGAGGAAGTGTTCCTCGAGCGTGGTGTCTCGCGCGCCTCGCTCGAGGTCATCTCGCGACGGGCCGGCGTTACCCGGGGCGCCCTTTACTGGCATTTTCGCAACAAAGGCGATCTGTTCAGGGCCATGCTGGAGCGTGTCCATCTGCCGTTCGAGGACCTGCTCAATGAGCTCGACGACTCCTCGGTCGATCATCACCCTCTTGAGGCCATTCGCTTGAGCTGTCATGCCGGGCTGCGCCAGGCCGATACTCCGCGCCACCGCCGGGTTCACGGTATCCTGCTGCACCACTGCGAGCGTACCGACGATTTCGACCCGCTGGAGGCCAAGGCCGAGATCGCCCGAGAAACCTGCCAGGCCTTGCTGCGCCAGTTCAAGCAGGCTGATCTCAAGCAGCAGCTACGCCCCGGACTTAGCCCGGAGCGTGCCACCGACCTGTTTCACTATGCCCTGAGCGGGCTGTTCTGGGAGTGGCTGCGGGCGCCCCAGGCTTTCACGCTCAGTGAACGAGGCCCTGCCCTGGTCGATGACCTGATCAGCCTGATCGGTCGCGACTGACCCGTCGTCGCGAACCGCTACTCGATCGACTCGAGAAGGGCTCGACACGCTTCAATGCTGATGGCCGTGGGAGTGACGATGGCCGTGGTAGTGGTGCCCGTGCGTCGGCGCCTCATGGGGTGGTACCGGTTCATGGCGCTCGATCAGCTTGAGCCTTACCAGCCGGGTACGCGCATCGAGAAACTCCTGCTCGGCCACCGAGCGGAAGCTGTCGTGCTCTTCCAGGTACTTGACCAGCACCCGTACTTCCCCTTCCCGCGGCATCGCCCCCGGCTTGCCCCTCAGGCAGATCTCCCGGGTTCCGTCCGAGCAGAGCACCGCACGGCAGCACCCCTGGCCATCGATGAAGCCGACCACCTGAACACGCTCGCCCAGCAGGCAACGGCGGTTGAACGAGGGCCGATCGCGATAGCGCTTCAACAGTACCCGACAGAAGCGGGATGCCAGCGGGGACGACAGCGCAAAGGCTCCCCACAGCACCACGATGCCCAGCGGCACGATCACGATCGCCAAGTTGACCCACTGCAGAATCAGCAGTTCCGCCACCAGCGTGAAGACAGCAGCGAACAGGATCAGCGCGGTCAAGGCCACCGTCACCGGCACCCCGGCAAACCCCAGCGATACCATCGTGCTGGCCATATGATCGTCACGCAGGCTGTCACGTTCGAACAGCTGCAGCGGCACCAGCTTCAATGCCACCAGGATCCAGTAGAGCGCGACGAGTGGAAGCAGCACCGTGAACAGAATCAGCGGAAAACTCAGGGCAATGTCCCTGATCAGCGTTATGTCCATACCACCTCCCGTGGCGTTGCCACTTGCGTACTTGCTACCCGCAGCATAGCGCCATAGGCCACAAACCTCGACCCGCACATCCCAATTTTTCCTTTGGCGACAGCATGTTGCAATGCACAATATGCTGCACTGCACACTTCCCCCAGGCCCGCCACAAGCTTGTAATAGGCGATAAAAAGCCCCCTGCCACCAGCGACTCACCGCCTCTGCAGCATAAAAAAAAGCGCCGCCTGGAAAGGCGGCGCTTTGACCTGCATCAACCATTCTACAGATGAGGGGCGGTCATGCTGACCCGCTCACCCCGTTCAATGATCGGTGGCAATGCCCTTGGCTTCTGAGGCGTTCTCGTCCTCATCGTCGTCGGAACCACGCTCCCCGAACAAGCGCAGGGAGAGCGACGCGATCATGGCGTAGAACGACGGCACGAAACAGCTACCCAGTATCGCCACCGAGGCCATGCCCATGGCCACCGTGGTACCGATGTGGTGGCTGCTGGTGTCACTGGCGCCGGTGGCCATGGCCAGCGGTAGCGTACCGAAGATAAACGCCATGGAGGTCATCACGATGGGCCGGAAACGCAGCTCCGCCGCGGTGATCGCCGCCTCGCGGATGCTCTTGCCCATCTCCTTGCGCTGGAGCTCGGCGAACTCGACGATCAGGATGGCGTTCTTGGCCGCAAGGCCGATGACCACCAATACCCCGATCTGGACATAGACGCTGGTATCCAGGCCACGCATGGCGATACCGGCGATACCCCCGAGGAAGGCGAACGGCGTGGCGGTCAGTACCGCCAGCGGCAATGACCAGCTCTCGTACTGCGCCGCCAGGATCAGGAACACCATGACCATGCCGAAGATGATGGCGATGGTGCCGGCGTTACCCGCTTCGCTCTCCTGGTAGGCGGTACCGGTCCAGCCCATGCCCCAGTCGCTACCCAGCGTATCCTGGACGATCCGCTCCATGGCCTGGAGCGCCTGGGTCGACGAGTAGCCTTCCGCCGGGCCACCCTGGAACTGGGCCGCCGAGTAGACCCCGAAACGCGTCACCACTGCAGGTGCGGCCGTGCGCTCGAGGGTCACGAACTCGGACAAGGGGATGCGCTCACCGTTGCCGCCGCGCACATAGACATTGTTGATATCGTCCGGGGTGTCGCGGTACTCCGCCTCGTTCTGCAGGTAGACCTGGAAGTTGCGGTTCTGGTAGCTGAAGAAGTTGACGAAGCCGTTGCCGAAGGTGTTCGACAGGGTGGCATTGAGGTCGGTCAGCGATACGCCGTAGCTCAGCGCCTTTTGCTGGTCGATCTCGGCGCGGAAGGACGGCACGTTGACGCTGAAGGTCGAGAACACCTGGTTGAGCGCCGGGTCCTGGTTGGCCGCCTGCATCACCTTGAGCGAGGCCTGGTAGATCTCCTCTGGGGTGGCACCGGAGAACGACTGCAGGTAGCCGGTGAAGCCGCCGGTGGTGGACAGGCCGATGATCGGCGGCATATTGAAGGCCATGACGTTGCCGCCATCGACCTCGGCACCGATCTGGAAAATCCGGCCAATCAGGTCATCCACCGTGGTCTCGCGCTCGTCCCAGTTGTCCATGTTGATGAAGATGATGCCGCGCGCGGTGTTGACCGAGCTGGTCAGCATGTCGTAGCCGGCGATGGCCGAGGAATAGCGCACACCGGGCACTTCCTCGATGCGCTTGCTGACCTCGGCCATGTAGGCCTTGGTGCGGCTGAGCGATGCCGAGTCCGGCAGGCTGACCGCCGCCAGGGCGATGCCCTGGTCGGTTTCCGGCACCAGCGTCGAGGGCGTGTTCTCGTAGAGCCAGAAGGAACCGGCCCCGACCAGCCCCACCAGCAGCAGGGTCAGCACCCAGGCCTTGACCAGCGCCTTGACCGCCACCATGAACACCCTGGTGACGCCGTCGAAGAAGCGGTCGAACAGGCGCAGCGGGGTGCGCACCGCCCGCATGAAGGAGGATTCCTTCTTGTGCAGGTCGTGCTTGATGAAGATCGCCGACAGCGCCGGGGTGAAGGTCAGCGCCATCAGCGCCGAGAACGCCACCGAGATGGCGATGGTCAGGGCGAACTGCTGATAGATCTGCCCGGTAAAACCGCCGAGGAAGGCCACCGGCACGAACACCGCCGCCATGATCAGCGAGGTGGCGATGACCGGCCCACCGACCTCCTTCATGGCCTGGATGGTGGCCTGGCGAACCGTGATCTCCTCGTCCTCCGACAGCACCCTTTCGACGTTCTCCACCACCAGGATGGCGTCATCCACCACGATGCCGATGGACAGCACCAGAGCGAACAGCGTCAAAAGGTTGATCGAGAAGCCGAACACGTAGAAGCCTGCGAAGGTGGCCAGTACCGATACCGGCACCACCGACATGGCGATCACGGTAAAGCGCCAGTTCTGCAGGAAGATGAACAGGATGACGCCGACGATCAGGAAGGCTTCGATAAAGGTGTGGAAGACGGTTTCCACCGAGGCGTCGATGAACAGGGTGGTGTCGTAGGGCACCACGTACTCGAGGCCCGGCGGGAAGCGCACCTCCAGCTCGTTCATCTTTTCCTTGACCATGTCTGCCGTCTGCAGGGCATTGGCGCCCGGCTGCTGCTGGATCATGATCGGCGTCATGATGGCGCCGTTGAGGCGTGCCTCGACGCCGTAGAAGGAGGCGCCCAGCTCGATCCGCGCCACATCATCCAGGCGCAGCGCAGAGCCGTCCTCGTTGGTGCGCAGCAGGATGTCGCGGAAGTCGTCGGCGCTGGACAGACGTCCGCCGGCGGTGATGGTGTAGGTGAATGCTCGCGGGCTGTCGATCGGCGTGGACGCCAGGCTACCCGCCGGTACCTCGGTGTTCTGGGCACGAATCGCCGCCGCCACCTCGGTGGGGGTCAGGTCGTACTCGGCCAGCTTGTTGGGGTCCATCCAGATGCGCATGGCGAACTCGCCACCGCCCAGCACCTCGGCCTCACCGACGCCGGGAATCTGGCGCAGCTCGTCGAGAATGTTCAGGGTGGCGTAGTTCTGCATGTAGATGTTGTCGTAGTCGTCCTGGGGCGAGATCAACGACACCAGCATCAGGATCGAGCTGGAACGCAGCTCGACCTGGACGCCCTGCTCCTGCACCGCCTCGGGCAACTGGGACAGCGCGCCCTGGACCCGGTTGTTGACGTTGATGGTGTTGATATCACCGTCGGTCCCGATGTCGAAGGCCACGCTCAGGCTCATGGAGCCGTTGTCGGAGCTGGTCGAGTTCATATAGAGCATGTTCTCGACGCCGTTGATCGCCTCCGCCAGTGGCGCGGCCACCGTCTGCGCCACGGTCTCGGCATCGGCACCCGGGAAGGTGGCGCTGACCGACACCGTGGGCGGCACCACGCTGGGATACTGCTCGATCGGCAGTACCCGCATGCTCATCGCCCCGATGATGGTCAGGATGATCGCCAGGACCGAGGCGAAGATCGGCCGCTTGATGAAGAAGTTGGCGAAATTCATTCGTTACCCTCTCCTCGAGCCTCCTCGGCCTCCTGATCGCCCTGCGGCGCATTCATCGGCGCCTGCTGGGCGGCCTGGGTGGCACTCGCGGCGTCCTCGCCCTGACCATCGCTCTCGGCAGTGCCCTGCCCGCTCTGATCGGCCGCAGGCTCGCCCGGTGACGCCGCCGCTTCCTGCTCAGCTTGCTCGGGCGCGGCCTGGCCGGCGCCCTGCCCCTGCTGCTCGTACTGGGCCTCTTGCATCAGCGCCTCGGCATCGCCGTCAAACGGCTGGGGATCGATCGGAGTACCCGGCTTCAGGCTGCCCGGATCACCGACCACCACACGCTCGCCGGGTTCGACGCCGTCGAGGATGATCTGCCAGGCGCCTGCCAGCTCGCCGAGCTGCACCGGACGCGCCCTGGCGACGTTGTCGTCATCGAGCACGTAGACCTGCGGGCCCATCAGGCCCTGGGTCAACGCCAGCTCCGGCACCGCCAGCACGCCGAAGCGAGCCAGCCCCTCGATCTTCACGCGCACGTACTGACCCGGCAGCACCGCGCCGTCCGGGTTGGCAAAGGTGGCCTCCGCCTGGACGGTGCTGGTCTCGGGATCGACACGGGAGCCAAGGAAGTCCAGGTGACCGCTGAGCACGGCAGGCTCATCCCCACGCGAAGAGAACGCTTCGAGCGAGGCGGCGATGTCCTCGATGCTCATGTCCTTCAACTGACGACGCAGCTCGAAGGCGTCGTTCTGAGGCATCTGGAAACGGACCTCCAGCGGGTCCAGCGGAGTAATGGTGGCAAGTTCGGTATTGGGTGACACCAGGTTGCCGACATTGACCTCACTGAGACCGATCACGCCAGACACCGGCGCCGTGACCTCGGCGTAGTCCAGATCGAGCTGGGCGCTCTTCAGCGCCGCCTCGGCCTGGGCCACGCTGGCCCGCGCGACGCGCGCGTCGGCCAGGGCCTGGTCGACCTGCTGACGGCTCACCGAGTTCTGGGCTGCCAGCTGCTGGAAACGATTGGCGTCACGCTCGGCCCGCGACAGCTCGGCCTGGGCGCTGGCCAGGTCGGCCTCGCGCTGGGCCACGGTGGCCTCGTACAGGTCCGGCTCGATGGTGTAGAGGCTCTCACCCTGCTCGACCTGATCGCCGGGTTCGAACTTGCGCTCCTCGAGCACACCGGTGACACGTGCGACCAGGGTGACTTCCTGCTCGCTCATCAGCTTGGAGGGGTAGGACTTGTCCAGTGGAATGTCCTGGTAGGCCAGCTCGGCCACCTCGATGGCCTTGGCGGGTGGCTGACCACCGGCCTGACCGGCGGACGGGTCTTCTTCCTGACCACAGCCGACCAGCAGCAATGCCGCCGCCAGTGCGGCCCAGAGGCGGCCGCGATAGATGGTGGTTTTCATCCCTTGATTCCTTCGGGGTAATTGGATCGTCAGATGCCGGGCGCTGACCGCCTCGGGGGAGGAGGCGGTCAGCCTGGACGCCAAGTCGTGCGTCAGCCGTCCTGACTCGGCGGTGCGCCGATATCGAGAACCGCGTCGTATTCGTCGGCCTCGCCCTGCTCCGGCAGAGTGAAGTTCACCTGCCCTTCCTCGACCAGGAAGGCGTTGAGCTCGGCGATATCCTGGGCGTCGAGCACCCCCGCCTGACGGTGCAGACTGAGCAGGTTGATCACGTAGTTGAAACGGGCATCGGCGTAGTCAGCGATGGCGTTATACAGGTTCTGCTCGGCGTTGAGCACGTCGACGATGTTGCGGGTACCCACCTCGTAGCCCGCGCGGGTGGCATCGAGGGCACTCTGGTTGGAGACGATGGACTGCTTGCGCGCCGCCACCGTGGAGACGTCATTGCTGACCTGGGTGTACAGCGAGCGCACCTGCAGCACCGTCTCGCGGCGCTGGGACTCGAAGTCGTACTGGCTGGACTCCAGGTCGTAGGTGGTCTGGCGCACCGAGGCGCTGGTCCGACCGCCGGTGTACAGCGGCATGCTGGCGCTCACGCCCACCTGGCTGTTGGAGTTGTAGTCCTCGAAGTTGTCACGCTCGTCGTCGCTGTAGGCGTAGTTGGCAAAGGCCTCCACCACCGGCAGATCGGCGGCCCTGGCCACATCGATCCGCTCACGCGCCACATCGACGCCAGCCTGCTGCGCCAGCAGTTCCGGATTGCGCTCGATGGCAAGCTCGATCCAGGCATCACGACTGGACGGCTCGGGCAGCGCAATAGGCAGATCGTCCTGGAGCATCTCGATGCTGTCGTAGCGCTTGCCGGTCAAGCGCTCCAGCGCCTCGAAGGCCACCTGGAGGTCACTCTCGGCGACGATCCTGTCGGCCCGTGACTGGTCGAAGGTCGCCCGCGCTTCCTCGACCTCGGTGATCGCGATCAAACCGACGTCGAACTGCTCCTGGGCCTGCTCGAGCTGACGCCCGATGGCGCGCTCCTGGGCCCTACGTGCTTCGAGGATCTCGTAGGCACGCAGAATATCGAAGTAGGCCGACGAGGTGTCGATCAACACCTGCTGTTCAGTGGCTGCCAGGGTGTAGGTCTGCTGCTCCAGCTGGGCCTCGGCCACGTTCACTTCGCGGCTGTTCAGGGCGTCGTAGAGCTTCTGGGTCGCCTGCAGGTTGAGACCGTAGCTGAGGTAGTCGTCATCGCTGCCGGTGCCGCTGAAGCCTGACTGCGACTGGGTCTCGAAGATATGGTTGTAGGCCGCCTCGCCGGAGGCGGTCACCTGAGGATTGAGATCCGCCTGTTCGACGTTGATGCCTTCTTCCGCACTACTGGTGGTGGACCGCTCGGAGGCCAACTCGGAGTTGTTGTCCAGCGCGTCGCGGGTAATGGTCAACAGATCGGCGGCCTGGACCTGGCCTATCATCAGGGCGGCGACAGCGGCACACAGAAGGCGGCGGCGAGAAGGAACCCGCGAGGTCAGAGTGACGGGGACTGGTCGGGAAGGCGTCATTGATAGCATCCTCGGATCTGTTGCTCGGCGTTGTCCACAAGTCCCTTTGACCAGGCCACAGAGACATCACGCCAGGGACGCCGCGCGACGCGAGCACGACCTCCCTGACACACTGTCCTTGCCATTTCCTGGGCGCCTCGACTTCCTGGAAAGCACCGGGTGGCGTTCGAATCTAGGGGTATTCGATATACATACATTGTCGCATGTTTGGCGTCGTATTCTACCGCCCTTCATGCAAGGATGGTGAAAAATTCGCAATTCCGCACTATATTGCTGGCTAAACCACAATGCTGCGCTGCAACATAGCCAAGATCGCCCTCCCCTGCAGGACCATCACCAGGAGCCACCATGGACACTCTGAGACTGGTCACCTTCCGAGAGCTCGAGATCGCGGTACGCGTGTTTCATCCCGAGGCCCCCAGAACCGTCATCGCCTGGCACGGACTGGCACGCCACGGCGGTGACTTCGCTGCCCTGGCCCGGGAACTTGGCCCCGAATGGCGAGTCCTGGCACCCGACACACCGGGGCGAGGACTGTCGAGCTGGTCGCTGTATCCTGCCAATGACTACTTGTACTCCCACTACATGACAGTCGCGTTGGCGGTCATGGACCACTTCGAACTCGACCGGGCAGCCTGGGTGGGTACCTCCATGGGAGGGCTGCTCGGCATGCTGCTGGCCGCCGATCCATCCAGTGCAGGCCGCATCGAACGACTGGTGCTCAACGATGTCGGTCCGGAACTGGTGCCACAAGGCCTGGCCGAACTGGCCACCTACTTCACCGTCCCCCACCGTTTTTCCCGCTTGAGCCAACTGGAGGCGGAGCTTCGCCGCCACTACGCCGGCTTCGGCATCGATGACGAGGACGCCTGGCGCCAGCTCACCCTGGAGAGCGCCCGCCGCCTGCCGGACGGTAGCTGGACCTACCACTACGACCCGCGCATCGGCGAGCAATTCGTCCACGACACGCCCAGGGACACCTGGGCCGACTGGAAGGCCATCCGCTGCCCCTTGATGGTCGTGCGTGGCGAAGACTCACCTTTGCTGTCCGAGGATATCGTCACCCGCATGGGCGAGGCTCAGCCACAGCTCGAGACGCTGACGGTCCCGGGCTGCGGCCACGCCCCGATGCTCGATCGCCCGAGCCAGGTCGCGCCAATAAAGGCCTTTCTCGAGAAAAGCCTCGCCGAGCAGCCTCACGAGCCGTCCAGGGCGGTTGCGCGTCCCTGGTGGCGACGCCTGCTGGGGCTCGGCGCCTCCTGAAGCCCGCTCTGTCTAGTCGTTGGAGTCCTGCTCCAGCCGCGTGATCGTTCGCAGCACTGCCGCGTGATAGCCACGGCCGAACAGCAGCAGGTGATTGAGCAACGGATAGAGCTGGAAGGCGGCTTCGCGCCGGGGCCAGTCGGCGGGGGCGCGCTCCCGCCCCTGCGCCTGCCAGTAGGCCTCGAAAAATGCCTCACCCGGCGCGCCGAACAGCGTCAGCATGGCCAGATCCACCTCCGGGTAGTGGCGATAGACCGCCGGGTCGATCAATGCCGGGCCGCGCGAACTGTGGATGACGTTGCCGGACCACAGGTCCCCGTGCACCAGACTCGGCGCCTGGTCAGGCAGCCACGCCTCGAGCTGGTCGGCCACCTGCCTGAGGCGGGCAAGTTCGCTGCGCGACAGCAAGCCGCGGCCGTGGCAGGCCTCGCCCAGGGGCATCAATCGGCGCTCACGCTGGAAGGCGCGTCCGTCGTGAAGCGGCGCATTGGGCTGGGGCGTTGCCCCGCAGGCGTTGTCGTGCGCCCAGCCGTGGGCGGCCTCGCAAGGCGCGTGCAGCTCCGCCAGCCCTCGACCCAGCGCCGTCCAGTCGGCGGGCCCCGGCTCCAGTGCTTCCATCACCAGCCAGGAGCCGACCTGGCCCATCACTGCGGGTATCACCAGCGAGCTACCGGCATCGCCGAGTGCAGCAAGGCCCTCGGCCTCTCCTGCCAGGCGTTCAGGATCGTCGCGCTTGGCCACCACCGCGCCCTGCGCTGTCTCGATCCGCCACACCTCGGCCATATCACCGCCCGACAGGGCACGTGGCGGTGCCGTGGCGGCTAGCCCCAGCGTCTCGAGGGCGTCATTCAGTTTCATGCTGGCTCCTGCTGGCTGCTGGCTGCTGGCTGCTGGCAGATTCACCGGGCGCAGGTTGCGCGTCGCCACCCTCGGGTGGTACACCCGGCTCGACCATCCCCCAGCTTACGCAAGGAGACCCCATGTACAAGCTTGCCTTCTTCGTGCCTAAAGACGACGCCGAGGCGGTCAAGGAAGCCGTGTTTGCCACCGGTGCCGGACGCATCGGTGAGTACGAGGCCTGCTGCTTCCAGACCGCCGGTCAGGGCCAGTTTCGCCCACTGGACGGCGCCGACCCGCACATCGGGCAGGTGGGTGAGCTTGAGCGGGTAGAGGAATACAAGGTGGAGCTGGTGTGCGAGGACGAGCTGATCGGCGCCGCCATCTCCGCGCTCAAGCTGGCCCACCCCTACGAGGAAGTGGCCTACGACGTCTGGCGGCTGGCAGATCTGTGACGCGAACGAAAGCGAACGAGCCGGCCGGTGGCCTTTCGAATCTGCGGTGGGCCACCGGGGGCAACCCTGGCCCCGCCCCCGGCAAGCCTTGGACGTGTGCTGTCAGGCGCTGCCGAAGAAGCGCCTGCGCTGATCCGGTGTGATATCGCTGATGTGCAGCGGGAAGGTCGCGCTTGCGCGGTCCTCGAAGAAGTGACGCAGGGTACGCTCGATGGTGGGAAAGGCCAGTTCGTCCCAGGGCACCTCGTGCTCCTCGAACAGCGCGACTTCGAGACTCTCGGGACCGGCGGCGTAACCTCCATCGAGCTCGGCGAGAAAGATCATGAACACCTGATTGATATGGGGCAGATCGATCATGGTGTAGAGCCCCGACAGCGCTACCTCGGCGCAGGCCTCCTCGCGGGTCTCGCGCCGTGCTGCGTCCGGGGTGGTCTCGCCGTTTTCCATGAATCCCGCCGGCAGCGTCCAGTAGCCTTCACGCGGCGCGATGGCGCGACGACACAGCAGCACCCGTGACCCGCAAACCGGCAGCGTGCCGGCCACGATGCGCGGGTTCTGGTAGTGGATGGTGCCGCAGTCGTCACACAGGTAACGCGGACGGTCGTCCCCCTCGGGGATGACGAAACGGACGGTCTGCCCGCAATGGCTGCAAAAATTCATGGGCTGCAATCGTTCATGTCGCTCCCGGCTCGGGAATGGAGGACGGGCTTGACGCCACTGCACGGGGCTGGGTACAAGGAGTGAAACCCTGCGGATCCCCCATGTTAGAGAAACTTCGCAAACGCCTGCAAGCGCATTCCCCCCGCCGCCTGACGCTGAAGCTACCCGAGGCAGCGGTACTCATCCCGTTGGTCGATCGGCCCGAGCCCGGTCTGCTGTTCACCCGCCGCGCAAGCCACCTGTCGACCCACAGCGGCCAGGTCGCCTTTCCGGGCGGCAAGCGGGAGCCTCATGACGCCGACCTGCTGGCCACCGCCCTGCGCGAGTCCGAAGAAGAGATAGGCCTGCCCCCCGGCCAGGTAGAGGTGCTCGGCCAGCTCTCGGATGTGCTGTCGCTGCATGGTCTCAAGGTCACCCCTTTCGTCGGGCTGATTCCGCCGGATCTGCCGCTGGTCCCGGACCAGGGTGAGCTGGACGCGATCTTCGAGGTGCCGCTGTCGCACTTTATCGATGACCAGCGTACCCACACCGACGTGATCCCTGTGGACGGCAACGACATCTATGTGCCGAGCTACCTGATCCCCGCCGATCAGGGCGACGACTACGTGATCTGGGGGCTGTCCGCCATGATGCTGGTGGAGCTGCTGGCCAAGGGATGCGACCTGGACATGAGCCTTTCTCGCCGCCCGGAGGGTAGACTACGCCATCTGCCTCCGAGAAGAGCGCCAAGATGACCAGGCACGGCCCCGCGATGACAAGACGAGCACCGATTTCATGAGCTACCCCGATCCCTGCCCCCTGCCGCCGCAACGGATGGAGGAGCTGGTGGACGCCCTGGTGGAACGCGGCTTCTATGTTGGTGAAGCGATGATCGACGCCGAGCTGTGCCAGGCGTTGCACGCCGAGGTCGAGGGCCGAGCGCACCAGCAGGCCCTGGCCCGGGCCGGCATCGGCCGCGGATCCGACTTCGATACCCGCGAAGACATTCGTGGCGACGCCATCCACTGGCTCGATCGGGAAACCCTGGCCCAGCGCCGCTATCTCGACGCCATGGGCGAACTTCAGCAGAGACTCAACGAGAGCCTGTTTCTCGGCCTGTTCGAGTACGAGGCGCATCTGGCCCGCTATCCTGCCGGAGCCTTCTACCGTCGACATCTCGACAGTTTCCGAGGCCGCGCCAACCGCGTGGTCTCCACGGTAGGCTATCTCAATCCCGACTGGCCGGAAGATGGCGGTGGCGAGATGGTCATCTACGCTGAACAGGACCCGCAGAGGGAGCTCACCAGGGTCGCCCCCAGGGCCGGCACCCTGGTGTGCTTCTTGTCCGAGCAGGTGCCGCATGAAGTACTGCCGACCCGCCAGCCCCGCGCCAGCATCGCCGGCTGGTTCAGACGCAATGCCTCGCTGGGTGGCGTGGTAGACCCGGCTCGCTAGGGCCTGATGACCATGCGCCACGACAGCAACGACGCTAAAGCCTCCAGCGCCGAACCGCGAACCGAAGAGGAACGCTTGCGCCAGCAGGTAGAGGCGCTCAGCGAACGGGTACAGCAGCTCGAACAGGAGAAGCGCCACTATCAGTGGCTGGCCGAGAGCACCACGGATCTGATCTCGCGCCACGACCACAACGGCGTCTTCCTTTACGCCTCCCAGGCCGCCAGGACCCTGCTGGGCTATGATCCTGACGACTTGATCGGTGTATCGGCCTACGACCTCTTCCACCCGGACGATCTGGCGGCGCTGCTGTCCAAGTCCCCTCGTATCTACTACCACGAGGGCTTCTACGAGCAGACCTACCGTTTTCGCACCCGCAGCGGCCACTACATCTGGTTCGAGACCACCAGCCGTACCCGTCGCGACCCCGCTACCGGCGAACTCACCGACGTGCTGTGCGTCTCCCGCGACGTCAGTCGGCGGGTCGAGTCCGAGGCACGCCGCGAGCGTCTGGCAAGGGTGGTGGAATCGACCACCGATTTTGTGCTGTTCTGCGACCAGGACGAACACGTGGTCTACTGCAATCAGGCCGCACGTAGCCTGTTCAGGCTCGACGAAGAAGGCGCAAGCACGACCATTGCCGAACTGTTGGTGCCCACGTCGGCACAAAGATGGCGTGAACAGGTGCTGCCTGCCGTCACCCTGGAGGGGCGCTGGAGTGGCGAGCTGGCCCTGGCCTCACCCTCAGGCGAGATCCCGGTGCTCAGCGTGGTCCAGCTGCACCGTGAACAGGGAGGGCAGACGCGACTGTCGATCCTCAATCGAGATCTCAGTCTGCGCCTGGAGGCGGAGGCCCAGGCACGCCGCCATCAGGAGCAGATCACCCACGCCAATCGCCTGGCGAGCCTGGGTGAACTGGCCACCAATATCGCCCACGAATGCAATCAGCCGCTGGCGGCCATGGGCAACTACGCCAGCGGCGCGCTGATGCAGCTCGAACGCGACCCCGACCAACCCGCCCACCAACTGGCGCTGCCCCTCAACCGCATCAACGATCAGATTCAGCGCCTATCCGAACGCTTCAAGCATATCCGTCGCTTCGTTCGCCGCGGCAGTCTTCACCTCGCGCCCCAGGATCTCGCCGAGATCATTGGCCAGGCCTGCGACCTGTGCGAGCCCCAGTGTCGGCACGAAGGCGTGCATCTGGCGTCACGCCTGGCCCCTGGCCTCGACCTCGTCATGGCCGACGCCATCGGCCTGGAACAGGTACTGGTCAACCTGATCCGCAACGCTCTCGACGCCTGTCGCGACATCGCCACTCCGCCCAGGCCTCCGTGCATTCGCCTGGAAGCCTACCCTCTTGGCTCCCGTGAATGCTGCGTGGACATCGTCGACGACGGCCCCGGCGTGGCACCAGAGCAACGCCAGGGCCTGTTTACGCCCTTCGTCAGCGGCCGCAAGGACGGTCTCGGCATGGGGCTATCGATCAGCCTGTCGTTGATCGAGGCCATGGGCGGCAACCTGGTGCTGATCGATGACGGCGACCCACCGAGCGCAGACGCTCTTGCCCCCGGTCCCGGTGCGAGGCGGCCAGAAGATCCTGACGCGCCACAGGGTGCGCGCTTTCGCATTACCCTGCCCTCCGCCTGAGCGCTTGAACAGCTGATACCTCGGCGCGCCCCCTGCCTTGAGGCGCCAAGCGCCAGCCAGGCGGAGATCAGGCACCAGGCTTCGTACGAAAACCCGGCGACCAGGCATCGCCTGGCACGGTCCCCTTTGGCCGGGGGATCGGCTAGCATAGGGGCCTGCCCGCGAGACTCGCCCAACCAGCGAAGTGACCATCATGCCCGTCGACACTGCTGACCAGCCAACCATCGCCATCATCGACGACGACGATGACCTGCGCGAGTCGCTCGCCTGGCTATTGCAGTCGGTGGGACTTGGCAGTCAGGGCTACGCCAGCGGCGACGCCTTTCTCGCCTCGTCGCGGCACCATGAGGTGCTGTTGCTGGACGTGCGCATGCCCGGCCTCAGCGGTCTGCAGGTCCAGCAGCGGCTGGCCGAGCGAGACCGTTGTCCTCCCCTGATCATGATGACCGGTCACGGTGACGTGCCCATGGCGGTCGCCGCGTTGAAGGCGGGAGCCTTCGACTTCATCGAAAAGCCCTTCAATCAGCAGCAATTGATCGATGTCATCCAGCAGGCGCTGGCCCACCACCAGCACCGGCAGCGGGCCCAGGCCGATCTCGAAGAGCTGCGGCAGCGATATGAAGGGCTGAGGGCCAACGAACAGGCCATCCTGGTCGAGGTGGCCCGCGGGCTTACCAGTCGCGAGATCGCCGAGAAGCTGACGCTGAGCGCCAAGACCGTGGAGGTCTACCGTCAGCGCATCATGAAGACACTCGGCGCCGATAGCCTGGCGCATCTGGTCAGGCTGGCCGTGGCGCTGGGATTGGTGGCAGCACTGCCCGGGCAGGATAGCGACGTCGGCCGAGATGCCGGCGCGCCGTCATGAGTCTGGTGATAAGGGCAGAGTGAGAGGCCACCAACTGGCAGCCGGCTCAGTTCGACATGCAGCAGGAAGTGAAGCAAAGCGGTTCAGGCCGAACGCCGTAGCCAGTCATCCGGACCCGCTAACCCCGGTCCCCTCAGCCGTGCCAGACGACTGGACAGCGGCTCCAGCCCAAGCGCCTGACGACGCCGATCGACGTCATCCGGCCGTTCGATGACGCTGGGTACGGGCCAGCCGTCGTCGCCGATCTCGAATTGGGTGCCATAGCGCTGGGGCCGACCGGTCAGGACCCTTATGCGATCTTCGAGAAAGGCCAGCTGCCACCCGGGCGCCTGGCCGGCGGCAACCGCCTGAATCAGTGCAGAACAGCAACGTTGCATGAAATCCACGTCGAAAACCGCGTGCATCGCGATGTACCAGGCTGCTTCGCTGCCGTCTTCCCCGACGGTGTCCTTGCCCGGCCAGCCGTGACGATCGATGACCGCAGACAGACGCTCGGCATTGGCCTGATGCAGCGCACGCACTCGCGGATGATAGTCGGCGGAGGGGATCTCCCCCGAGGCCGCGAGTTCATCCAGCAACGCTCTATCTTGCTCGGCCAGCGCCACCATCTGCTGGGCCAACATGGTATTCCTCGTGTTCATGCAACGCACCTCATTTGCAGGCCAGCTTGCCGACAACCTACAGCGTCCTAGGGTTACCCTTCGGCATCAATAGTCGATCCGCCGGGCGCTGCGTAGGAAAATGCCGACGCCAGAAGCATATTTCAGTGAAGAATCACGTATCTGGCTGTCCGTCATCGGACAACTTTGGTCCATGCTAGAGTCAAGCCAAGGCCACAGATATCCCTCCCCGGAGGCATCCTTCCCCAGGCAGGAGGCCGCCCGCGGATCATCTTTATGAGGAATACTGAATGAATTCGACCGATCGTCAGCACCTGCGCCGCTGCGTTGACCTGGCCAGGGAGGCCCTCGAGGCTGGTGACGAGCCGTTCGGCTCGCTGCTGGTGGACCCGCAAGGGCAGGTTCGCTTCGAGGATCGCAACCGCGTCGCCGGCGGTGACGCGACCCGCCACCCCGAATTCGCCATCGCCCGCTGGGCGGCCGAGCACCTCAGCGTCGAAGAGCGCGCGCACTCGACCGTCTATACCTCCGGCGAACACTGCCCCATGTGCGCCGCGGCGCATGGCTGGGTCGGACTCGGACGCATCGTCTACGCCAGCTCCTCAGAACAGCTCGGCGGCTGGCTCGGCGAGTGGCAGGTGGCACCTGCCCCGATCGCCCCGCTGCCGATCCAGACCATCGTGCCGAGTGCCGAGGTGGAGGGGCCGGTTGAGGAGTTTGCCGACGAGATTCGCGAGCTGCACCGGCGGCTCTATCGGAAGTGACGGAGGAAGGGGGAGCTGGGGTATCGAGAAGGCGGACAGCGGCGTCGAGTCGTTGGCCGGCGACGCCGGTGATCAACCGTCAGCTCAGGCTATCGAGCACGTCACCCACACGCAGGATGGCCCCCACGCCCTGCTCGACGACGGCATTCTGGCCAAAGAAGGCGCCCTTCCAACCGGGCTGGGTATCCATTTCCACCAGGGTCTTCAACGGCTCCTTGGCCGAGGGCGCCTCACCGCTGCGCTGATCCAGGGTGATGATCTTGCAGCGCTTGCATGGCTTGCGCAGGCCGAGGCGATAGCCGGGCCCGGCCAACGAGGCCCAATCCCGTTCGGCGAAGGGATCACCGCCCGACACCACCAGGTTGGGGCGGAAGCGCTCCATCGGCACCGGCGCCTCCCCCTTGGCTTCCAGCCGCTGGTTGAGCGCTGCCAGCGAGGCCTCGGAGGCGATCAGCAGGGGGTAGCCATCGGCAAAGGCGGTATGCACCACACCGCGCTCCGCCGCCGGCAGAAACTCGGTCTCTACCCAACGGCGCTGCTCGTGGGGCAGGCGCACCAGCCGCAACCGCCCCGCTTCGCGCTGGGGTTCTGGCAAGGACTTTGGCAAGGGCTTTGGCAAGGACTTTGCCAGCGCTTCTGCCAGCCAATTCGCCGCACCGTCGCCTTCGTCCAACGCCTGGCATTCGCTCTGCCAGACCCGCACCTGGCGCATGGCCGCCTGGGGTTCGTCCAGTGACAGCACGAGCGGCGCCATCCTGTCGTGGACCAGGCGCAGCGTGTCGGACGACAGTTCGACACCGATGGTCGCCAGGGCGAGGATCTCACGCTGGGTGACGAAACGCCCGTCGTCGTCGACCAGCATCCAGCGCCGATCGAAGGCGAGCCCGCGCTCGGTGAGTTCAGCCCGGGACAGCGCGATGCCGCGCAGCGACTTGACGGGGTAACAGGCGAGAGTGGAAAGCTTCATGGGCATCCTTGCCAGAGGGGCATCGTCTCAAGTTGGTGGCACGGGCACTGCACCAGTACCGGGCCAGCGTCAGCCTAACGCCAGTTCGACGGCCCTGCGGGCGTGAATGGCCGTCGTATCATACAGCGGAATCTCGGTGTCGGCCTGAGCGACCAGCAAGGCGATCTCGGTGCAGCCCAGTATCACCGCTTCCGCACCACCGGCCTTGAGCTCTTCCATGATCGACAGCATCACTTGGCGTGACGCCTGCTCGATTTCACCATGGCAAAGTTCATCGTAGATGATCCGGTGAACCTGATCGCGCTGAGCCTTCTCGGGTACCTGTACCTCGATACCGTAGGCCTCGAGCCGGTCCTTGTAGAAGCCCTGCTCCATGGTAAAACAGGTGCCGAGCAGCCCCACCCGCTTGACCCCGTCGGCGATCAGGGCATCGGCGGTGGCGTCGGCAATGTGCAACAGGGGGATATCCACCGCCTTTTCGATGTCTCGGGCCACCTTGTGCATGGTATTGGTACACAGCACGATAAGGTCCGCGCCCGCCTCCTGAACGCGCCAGGCGGCGTCGGCGAGCAGCCCGGCGGCATCCTCCCAGCGGCCCTGATGCTGAAAGGCCTCGACCTCGGCGAAGTCCAGACTGATCAAGGCAATCCTGGCCGAATGATGTCCACCAAGTGCGCGGTTCACATCCCGATTGATGACCTGGTAGTAGCTCACCGTGGACTCCCAACTCATGCCGCCCAACAGCCCGATGGTCTTCATAGCGCCCTCCCGAGGACTTCCCTGGCCCAGTCAGTGTTGCGGTACCGTCTACTTCAGCATACAAGAGTCATCGGTGGCTCACAGCACCCTCACCCTCAACGGCTTTCCTGTTTCGCGCATCTCGCATACTCTTAGCGGGCTAGCAAAAGTGCTACCACTACCTCCTCCGTCCCACGACAAGGAATCTCGATGACGGCCTCAGACACCCTCAAGCTGGTCCTGCTGTCGAGCCTGTGGGGACTGTCCTTCATCTTCATGCGGGTGGCCTCGCCGGAGTTCGGCGCCGTCCCGGTGGTGATGATCCGCATGGGGGTCGGCGCCCTGCTGCTGCTGCCCCTGCTGGCATCACTGCACTACCTGCGCCAGGTGCGCGACAATATCGGACGCCTGGCGCTGCTCGGCTTCATCAACCACGTGGTGCCGTTTTCACTGCTGGCCCTGGCGACCACCCAGCTCGAGGCAGGCTTCACCTCGCTGATCAACGCCACCACTCCGATCTTCACCGCGCTTATCGGCGCCGCCTGGTTCGCCACGCCGATTCGCCGACGTCAGTACCTGGGTCTGGCGCTGGCCTTCGTCGGTGTCTACGTGCTGTCCGCCGATCGGCTGGACTTCCAGCTGGGCGGCGATGGCTGGTACATCCTGGCGATTCTCGGGGCCACCTTCTGCTATGGCATCGCCGGCAACTATTCGAAGACCCACCTCGGCCATCTGCCGGTACGCGTGCTGGCCGCCGGCAGCTGCTCGATGTCCGGGCTGATGCTGCTGGTACCTGGGCTCCTGATGTGGCCGCAGCAAGCCGTCAGCATCGAGGCCTGGGGCAGCGCCCTGGCCATGGCGGTGCTGTCCACCACTGTCGCCTTTCTGCTGTTCTTCAGCCTGCTGGCCAGCGCCGGGGCTACCGCCGCCTCTACCGTGACCTTTCTGGTACCGGTCAGCGCCCTGCTGTGGGGCTATGTGCTGCTCGACGAGACCCTGGGGCTGCGCACCCTGGTGGGCATGGCCATCACCCTGGCAGGCACCGCTGTGGCCACCGGCATGCTGTCGCCGGGCCGGGACAAGGCCACGCGACCATTGCCCCGCTAGGCGCCCCCAGAATCCTCGCGCCTGAACGACAAAGCGGCCATGGCATTCGCCATGGCCGCTTCAATGCTCGCTGAAGGCTTGTGAACGAGACTCAGAAGTTGGGCTTGCGCTTCTCGACGAAGGCGCTCATGCCCTCGCGCTGCTCGTCGGAGGCGAAGCACAGGGCAAACAGGCTGGTCTCCAGCGCCAGGGCGCTGTCCAGATCCTGGTCCATGCCGTCGTGGATCACCTGCTTGGCACTGCGCACCGCGCCGGGGCCATTGCCGGACAACTGCTTGGTCAGGGTGGCGGCGTAGTCCTCGAGCTCGGCCTGGGACATCACCTGGTTGACCAGGCCAATGCGCAGGGCCTCCTGGGCGTCGATCTTGCGACCGGTGGTGCAAAGGTCAAGCGCCATGGCCGGGCCAACCCGACGTGGCAGACGCTGGGAGCCACCGAAGCCGGGAATGACCCCAAGCAGTACCTCGGGCTGGCCAAACACCGCGTTGTCGCTGGCCACCGCCCAGTCACAGGCCAGCGCCAGCTCGCAGCCGCCGCCGAGGCAGAAGCCGTTGACCAGCGCCACCACCGGCACCGGCAGCGTCTCGAGGCGCTTGATGGTCTTAAGCGCCTGACCAGCGAAGTCGCGCGCCTCGAGCGGGTTCATCTCGCGCATCGCGGTGATGTCGGCACCGGCCACGAAGGACTTCTCGCCGGCGCCGGTGATCAGCACCGCGCGCAGGCCCTCGCGACCTTCGAGCCGATCAAGGATCTCGGCCAGCGCCTCGATGACCTCGCGATTCAGGGCGTTCAACGCCTTGGGACGGTTGATGGTGAGGCGTACCACGCCATCGTTGTCGACCATCTCGACCAGTTGTTCGCTCACGAAATGCTCCTTGTCAGAGTTGTCAGTTGTCGGCGAGGCCCGCCTGGCGTCGGCGGAGCCTGGCGCGTTCGTCACCTTTGGCCCAACCCTAGCGAACGCTTGGTAGGCTCACAAGCCATCCTTTCGGCGCATGCCACCGCCTCAACCGCTGTAGTCGTGAAAGCCGCGGCCACTCTTGCGTCCCAGATAGCCGGCGTCGACCATCCGCTTGAGCAGCGGGCAGGGACGATACTTGGGATCGCCGAAGCCATCGGCCAGCACATTCATGATCGCCAGGCAGACGTCCAGGCCGATCAGGTCGGCCAGCGCCAGCGGGCCCATCGGGTGGGCGGCGCCAAGCTTCATGGCGGTGTCGATGTCTTCAGCGCTGGCCACCCCTTCCTGCACCAGGAAAGCCGCCTCGTTGATCATCGGCACCAGCAGGCGGTTGACCGCGAAGCCTGGGGCGTCGCCGATCG
This sequence comes from Halomonas sp. OfavH-34-E, assembly GCF_024124525.1. Classification (NCBI taxonomy): domain Bacteria; kingdom Pseudomonadati; phylum Pseudomonadota; class Gammaproteobacteria; order Oceanospirillales; family Halomonadaceae; genus Halomonas; species Halomonas sp. OfavH-34-E. The sequence goes on from NZ_JAMXRY010000004.1 coordinate 39,883, forward strand.
CCACGGCGGTCTTGCCCATGGACTCGGCCAGGGCTTCGACACGGGCCACGGTCGCGTCGCTGGTCTGCTCGGCGCGGATGACCTCGACCAGCTTGAGCACCGGCACCGGGTTGAAGAAGTGCATGCCGACGACTCGTTCTGGCCGCTGGCACACCGCCGCCAGACGGGTCAGCGACAGCGAGGAGGTGTTGGAGGCCAGCACCGCCTCGGGGTTGAGCTCATCGAGCTCCCGGAACAGGCGTTCCTTGAGCTCCGGCGCTTCCGGCGCCGCCTCGATGATCACCCCGCAGTCGGCCAGGGCCTGAAGCGAGTTGACCGTGGTCAGGCGCGCGCGGGCCTCGTCCCGCTGTTCGGCACTTAGCCGCTGCTTTTCCACCAGCTTGGCAAGGCCCTTGTCGATCGCCGCGCTGGCCCGCTCCAGGGCGGCCTCGGCAACATCATAAAGGCTCACCTCGAAGCCGCTTTGCACCAGCACCTGGGCGATGCCCTGCCCCATGGTTCCACCACCGACCACACCGATCCGCGTCTCGCTCACTAGCTTTCTCCCTTGATGGATATTTCCCTCGATCATGACACAACCACGCCGCCCCCGGTCACCCCGACGGCGGCGTCTGATGATCTGCTCCCCGCCCTGTCTCGGGCGGGCTTACCCTGCCATCAGCGGATGGCAGGCGGCGATCAGCTCTCCTTGGCCTGCTGACGCAGCACGAACTTCTGGATCTTGCCGGTCGAGGTCTTCGGCAGTTCGGTGAAGACGACGCGCTTGGGCACCTTGAAGCGCGCAAGCTTGCCCCGACAGTGCTCGATGATGTCCTCTTCGGTCACCTCACCGCTGGTGGCCTTGAGCTTGACGAAGGCGCAGGGGCTTTCGCCCCACTTCTCGTCAGGCTGCGCCACCACCGCGGCCTCTTCCACCGCCGGGTGGGCGTAGAGCGCATCCTCGAGTTCGATGGTGGAGATGTTCTCGCCGCCGGAGATGATGATGTCCTTGGAGCGATCCTTGATCTCGATGTAGCCATCGGCGTGCCACACTGCCAGGTCGCCGGTGTGGTACCAGCCACCATCCAGCGCTTCCCGGGTGGCGGCCTCGTTCTTCAGGTAGCCCTTCATCACATTGTTGCCACGCATCATGATCTCGCCGATGCTCTCGCCGTCCTTGGGCAATGGCTCCAGGGTCACCGGGTCGGCCACGCAAAGCGCCTCCAGCATGTGCCCACGCACGCCCTGGCGGGCCTTGATGCGGGCACGCTCCTCCAGCGGCAGCTCGTCCCAGGCCTCGCGCCAGGCGCACACCGTCACCGGACCATAGACCTCGGTCAGACCATAGACGTGGGTCACATCGATACCGAGTGACTCCACCCCGGCGATCACCGCAGCAGGCGGCGCTGCTCCTGCGGTGGTGGCCTTGACCGGGTGGTCGATGGCGCGACGCTGGGACTCGTCCAGATTGACCAGTCCGTTGAGCACGATCGGCGCACCGCTGAAGTGGGTCACCTTCTCGTCGGCGATCAGTTCCATGATCTTCTTCGGGTCGACCTTGCGCAGGCAGACGTTGACCCCGGCGTTGGCGGCGATGGTCCAGGGGAAACACCAGCCGTTGCAGTGGAACATCGGCAGCGTCCACAGGTACACCGGGTGATGTGGCATCGCCCACTCGAGGATGTTGCTCACGGCGTTGAGGTAGGCGCCGCGATGGTGATAGACCACGCCCTTGGGCTTACCGGTGGTACCGGAGGTGTAGTTCAGCGAGATGGCGTCCCACTCGTCTTCGGGCAGGCGATAGGGGTAGTCGGCGTCACCTTCGGCCAGCAGGTCCTCGTACTCGATCTCGCCCAGGCGCTCGGCCTGGCCCTCGAACTCGGGATCCAGCACGTCGATGATCAGAGGCGGTTTATCGAGGCCCTTGATCGCCTCACGTACCACCTCGACAAACTCCGGGTCCACCAGGATCGCCCGGGTCTCGGCGTGTTCCAGCATGTAGGCAATCGCCGAGGCATCGAGACGGATATTCAGAGTGTTGAGTACGCAACCGGCCAGGGGCACGCCAAAGTGAGCCTCGAACATCGCCGGCACATTGGGCAGCATCACCGACACCGTATCCCCCTTGCCGAGCCCACGACGCTCCAGCGCCGAGGCCAGTCGCCGGCAGCGCTGCCAGGTGGTGGCCCAGTCGCGGCGCGTCTGGCCGTGGACCACCGCCGGCAGGTCCGGATAGACGCTGGCCGCGCGTTCGATGAAGGTCAACGGCGAGATCGCCACGTGGTTGGCCGCGTTGCGCGGCATGCCCTGGTCGTAGATGTTGCTCATTAGACACTCCTGATTGAAGGTCGCATGCGTAGCCACTGGCGGCCTGCGCCTCGCTACGAGGGAAATGACGATGGCCGATCCTGAACAGAAGATAGCCGCCGGTGGACACCGACGGCCAATCGGTTCAGCCAAGCGATACGCCAAGCAGTTCGTCGAAGCCAGCCTCGATGACGCGACGCTGGGCGCACCCCTCGGGGAGCCACTGGCGCACGGCGAAGTCGGCACAGGCCAGCTTGCGCCGGTAGAAGTCGTCGTCGCTGCCGGCGTCCAGCGCGGCCCGGGCGATGATCGCCGCGCGCCCCATCTGCCAGGCGCACAGTACGTGGCCGGTCAGCGACAGAAGCGGTGTGGCGTAGGCCTGGATGGCGTCGGCGCCGCGTTCGGCGTCTGCCCCCGCCTCCAGCACCAGGGCCGCACAGGCACGCAGATCCTCGGCACCGGCGGCAAGCTCTGCCCCCAGCGGAGCAAGAGAAGAATGGGCTGACAGCGCTTCGGCGGTGGCCTGCACTTCGTCGATCAGCAGTGACAAGGCCGCGCCGCCATCGCGCTGGAGCTTGCGACCCGCCAGATCGAGCGCCTGGATGCCGTTGGTGCCCTCGTAGATCGGTGCGATACGCACGTCCCGCAACAGTTGCGCGGCGCCGGTCTCCTCGATGAAGCCCATGCCGCCGTGGACCTGAACACCCAACGAGGCGATGTCCACCGCCTGGTCGGTGGAGAAGCCCTTGACCACCGGGATCAGCACCTCGGCCCGCGCCTGGGCCTCGCGACGGCGCGGTTCGTCCTCATGGTGACGAGCCACGTCGAGTTGCTGAGCGCACAGCAGCGCCAGCGCCCTCAGGGCGTCGGTGCGCGCCCGCATCGACAGCAGCATGCGGCGCACGTCCAGGTGCTCGCCGATGGTGCATGGCTCGCCTCCGCGGGACGCAGGTGTGCGTCCCTGGGAGCGATCGTTGGCGTAGGCCAGGGCGTGCTGGCAGGCACGCTCGGCGACACCGATACCCTGGATACCGACCTTGTGGCGAGCCTCGTTCATCATCGTGAACATGTGGTTGAGGCCGCGCCCGGCCTCCCCCACCAGATAGCCGACGGCGCCGTCCTTCTCGCCGAAGCTGAGGGTGCAGGTGGGACTGCCGTGGATGCCCATCTTGTGTTCGATGGAGGCGCACACCACGTCGTTGCGCTCGCCAAGCGAGCCGTCCTCATTGACCAGGAACTTGGGCACCAGAAACAGCGAGATGCCCTTGTTGCCCTCGGGGGCGTCGGGGGTGCGCGCCAGCACCAGGTGGATGATGTTCTCGGCGGCCTCGTGTTCGCCCCAGGTGATGAAGATCTTCTGGCCGAACAGCCGGTAGTGATCGCCTTCCGGCACCGCGCGGGTGCGCACCCGGGACAGGTCCGAGCCGGCCTGAGGCTCGGTCAGGTTCATGGTGCCGGTCCAGCTGCCTTCCACCAGACGCGCCAGGTAACGCTGCTGGAGTTCGTCGCTGCCATGGTGAGCCAGCGCCTCGATGGCACCCGCGGTCAACATCGGACACAGGCCCAGCGCCATGTTGGCGCCGTGCAGCATCTCCTGCACGCTGCTGGCCACCACCTCGGGCAGCCCCTGGCCGCCACGCTCCTCGGACACACCGATCCCGTTCCAGCCGCCCTCGGCGTAGGCCTGGTAGGCCTCGGCGAAGCCGTCGGGCAGTGTCACGCTGCCGTCTTCCAGCCGGCTGCAGCCCTGGCGATCACCACTGGCATTGAGCGGCGCCCAGACATCAGAGGCGAGCTTGGCGGCCTCCTCGAGCACAGCGTCGACCAGCTCGGGGCCAACCTCGGCAAAGGGGGCCAGGTTCAAGGACTCGTGCTCGAGCATTTCCGACAGCACGAAGGACAGGTCTCGCAGGGGAGCGGCGTAGGGATACATGGGGCACCTCGTGAAAACGATACCCGGGATAGTAGTTTCCCTAGTCGGCTCACACTATTGGGCCAAGGTCGCAGTAGACTTCAGGGTTGATCGGGGACAAGCGGCGTGCTCGATAGCGCACGGTAAGGAGGGAACGGACAGAAAATGGGAGGCCGTGGAAAAGGTGCGGAAGGGAGGCCGCCGCCGAACGGGAACGGCGGCGGCCGGTGTGATCAGCGGGTCTGGCGGATCACGTCGGTACCCTCGGGCACCTCGAAGCGGTAGCGCTGGTCATCGATGTTGCCGTTCTGCTCGGCATTATCGAAGGCGATGGCGGTACGCTGACCGGTGCTGTCGGTCATCTCCAGCGCCGCCAGCTGCTCGCTGTAGAAGGTCAGGCGCAGGCTTTCGAACAGGGTGTCCGAGGCCTTGGGCTCCAGGGTGAAGGTCTCGGCGGTGCCTTGCTGCGAGCTCTTGACCTCGTAGCTGTCGGTGAGCTCGTTGGCGCTGCCGGACAGCAGCAGAGCCGGGGTGTGGGTGATGCGCTCATCCAGCGGCTGGATGGTGGCCTGCTCGAGATCGGGGTCATAGAGGGTGACCTCATCGCCGTCCGACACCACGATCTGCTCGTAAGGTGCCTTGACCTCCCAGCGGAACTTGCCGGGGCGCGACAGCCACATGTGCCCTTCGGTCTGCTGCAGGCGCTGGCCACTGCCGTCGAGGATCTGCTGCTCGAAGTCGGCGGAATAGGTGTTCAACGGCTCCAGCATGCGGGTCAGGCGCTCAGCGCCGTCGGCCAGGGCGGTGGCGGGGATCGCCAGCGCCAGGGCCAGCGTGGCAAGACCGGAACTCAAGGTAAGGCGTGCGGGCATAGCGTCTCTCCGTCGAAATCGTCGAAATCCTTGTCGCGCCGGAGCGGCTCCGGCGCCGGGAGGATGTCCGTTTGAGTCCAGTATGCCTGGCAAGTTGCCGCTGAACCCGGTCGTGACACCCTCTTGCATGGTGATTACATCCTGACGCGACACTGTCCCCAAATGGAGACAGTGTCGTGCCGATCGGGTTAGCCTGCGGTGGGCGGCGGTGCCAGCACCTCTCGCCCGCCGTTGCTGCCCATGGACGATACCACCCCGGCCATTTCCATGGCCTCGACCAGGCGTGCGGCACGGTTGTAGCCGATCTTGAAGCGCCGCTGGACCGCCGAGATCGAGGCCCGGCGCGTCTCGGTGACGAAGGCCACGGCCTCGTCATAGAGGGCGTCCTGCTCGGCGTCGCTGTCGTCGCCGGTGCCCTCGGCCTCGAGCCCGGTCAGGGCATCGGCGGAAACACCACCGGAGAGGATCTCGTCGATGTACTCGGGCTCGCCGCGCCGCTTCCAGTCTTCCACCACCCGGTGCACCTCATCGTCATCGACGAAGGCGCCGTGCACGCGGGTCGGCTGACCGGAGCCCGCCGGCAAGTAGAGCATGTCACCATGGCCCAGCAGGTTCTCGGCGCCGCCCTGATCGAGGATGGTGCGGGAGTCGACCCGCGACGACACCTGGAAGGCCATGCGGGTGGGGATGTTGGCCTTGATCAGGCCGGTGACCACGTCCACCGAGGGACGCTGGGTCGCCAACACCAGATGGATACCGGCGGCGCGGGCCTTCTGCGCCAGTCGGGCGATCAGCTCCTCGACCTTCTTGCCGACGATCATGAACATGTCGGCAAATTCGTCGATCACCACCACGATGTAGGGCAGCTTTTCCAGCACCGGCGGGGTCTGGTGCATCTCCCAAGGCTGGGGCTCCCATAACGGATCGGCAACCTGGGCACCGGCCCGCTCGGCCTCATCGAGCTTGCTGTTGAAGCCGGCGATGTTGCGCACACCCATGGCGGCCATCAGCTTGTAGCGACGCTCCATCTCGGCCACGCACCAGCGCAGGGCGTTGGCGGCCTCCTTCATGTCGGTGACCACCGGCGCCAGCAGGTGCGGGATACCGTCATAGACCGACAGCTCCAGCATCTTGGGATCGACCATGATCAGCCGAAGCTCGTCGGGGGTCGCCTTGAGCAGCATCGAGATCAGCATGGCGTTGACCCCGACCGACTTGCCCGAGCCGGTGGTACCGGCGACCAGCACGTGGGGCATCTTGCCCAGGTTGGCCACCACGGCGGCACCGCCGATGTCCTGACCCAGCGCCATGGTGAGACCAGAGGCCTCGTGCTGGTAGCGGTCCGAGTCGATCACCTCGCGCAGGCGGATCATCGCGCGATTGGGGTTGGGGATCTCGATACCCACGGTGGGACGCCCGGGTATCACCTCCACCACCCGTACGCTCTTGACCATCAGCGAACGCGCCAGGTCCTTGGCCAGGTTGCTGATCTTGGAGACCTTCACCCCCGCTGCCGGCTTGATCTCGAAGCGGGTGATGACCGGACCCGGCCAGGTATCGACAACCTCGGCCTTGACGCCGTATTCGCGCAGGCGCATCTCGAGCAACTCCGCCATATCGGCCAGTTGCTGCTCGGTGTAGTTGGGCTGATGCGGCTCCGGCGGGGTCAATAGCCTGAGGCTTGGCAGCTCGCCGTCGGGTTCCGGCAGGTCATCGAAACCGGGACGCTGGCTTTGCAGGTGCTCTACCGTCCACAGCGTCGGGCCGTCATTGTCGGCGGCCTCACGGGCTTGCTCTGCGGTAGCCACACGTCCTTCGCCCACGCTGTCGTGGCCTCCGGCAACATTCCCGCCCGCGGCGTCGTGACCTGGCTCAGCGCGGGGAGGCTCGGCCGGCGTGCCGGCGTCGCTGCGCTCCGCTTCCTGCTGCACGCGCTGACCAGCATCCTGACCAGCGTCCTCAGCAGAAGACGGACGGGGAGAAGAACTGGGGGCCTGGCTCGAGACACTACGCGGCGCCTCATGGGTGGCCGCCAACAGACCGGCACCCGCCCCTGCAGCGATGGCGCCGCCAGCCAGGGCGCCACCATCATCAGGCAGCACCGGCTCGGGGATTTCCTCGGCACGACGCTCCTCTCGACGAGGCTGCGTCTGGTGGCTCGACGGCTCCTCCCCGCGAGCGGGCTCTTCCCGACGCGGCTCCTGTGGAGCGCCAGTCGCCGGCGCAGACGGCGCAGATTCGGGCGCCTGAGCAGAAGGCGCAGATTCGGGCGCCTGAGAAGAGCTAGGCGCGGCTGGCGCGGCCTCGGACGCAGTTTCGGGCGCCTGCGGAGAGCGCGCCTGAGCAGAAGGCGCGGCTGGCGCGGCCCCGGGCGCCTGTGGAGAGCGCTCCTGTTGAGAGCCCTGCGCGGCTGGCGCGGCCCCGGGCGCCTGTGAAGAGCGAGTGCTCGGCTTGCTTGCACGTTCAGGCGAAGGCACCGGCGCATCCCTCTCAGCACGCAGCGACATCGGCTCTTCTGCCCTTGCCGCCGAAGGTGCCTCTGCCGCAAAACTGCCGCCCAGGGTCGGCTCTCGCCGCTCTCTGGAAGCCGTGGGCTCCGGGGCCAGGGTCGGCTCTCGCCGCCCGCCCTCAGGTTCGGTGGGACGGGTGTCCCGCGGCGTTGTGGTGCCGTCCTGAACGCTACCTTCATGGCGGCGGCGAGGCGCGGCCTCGGCAAAGCGTTCGGTATAGGCAGCGCCAGGCTGCTTGGCCGACGGCGTGGATTCCGCCACGTCCCAGGGAATATCGGTGTTGCCGTCGTCGCCCATGGACGACCCCGCGGCCTCATCCAGGTCGGTCGGTGTCCCCTTGCCGCGCAGGCGCTGCCACAAGGACGGCCGGGGCGTCGTATCGCTTTCCTCGCCATCTTCGCTGTCGATCGGCGATGACGCCTTGGCCCTGGGCTCAGGTGCACTGTGCTGGTCGGCGCTCTGCCCTGCGTCGTCCTCGTCTTTAGACGACGCGAAGCGGGACTTGAGCCAGCGTCCCAGCAACAGACAACGGTGGCCCGCCTCGTCCATGACATTGAGCCAGGACAACCCGGTAAACAGCGGCATTCCGCCCAGGATAGCGACAACGGCGAGCAGACCTGTTCCGCCGACGCCCACCAGTGGCCGCAGGGCGCCGACCAGCCCGACTCCGAGGATGCCACCGGTGGAGTATGGCAACACGCTGTCGGGCTGATGGAAGTAGAGCGCCCCCAGGGTGGTGCAGCCCAGCAGCAGCAGAATCAGCCCGCCGCAGCGCACGGCCAGGGCGGTAGCATCCCACTCGAACTCCACTCGACGGGAACGGATCAGATACCAGGCGGCAAACGCCAGCATGCCTGGCCACCACAGGGCGCTGATGCCAAACAACGAATACAGCACGTCGGCGAGCCAGGCCCCGATGGGGCCCATCCAGTTGGCCACCGCGGTCTCGGGGCCACTGCTCGACCAGCCGGGGTCTGCCGGCTCGAAGCTGAACAGTGCCAGCAGCAGGAATACGCAGGCAGCCAGCAGTACGATGATCACACCTTCCCTGGCAGAGCCATGCAGACGCAACCCGACCTTGCGGGCGGTCTCCTTGGCGGCTGCCGCCGTCGCGCGCGACGACATGGACTTCTTGTTGGCACTCAAACGGCCTTCCCCTTGCGCCATAACGGCGTCTTCCATCCTTCTGACTGGAGGTCATGATACCGAGCCAGCCGGTGAGCGAATAGGCCCAGCATACCTTGAGCGAAGCGCGGGCTGGGGGCACACTGCCCCATCTTCCACCCGGTATTGCAAAGGGAGCCCCATGCTGCCCTGGCTCAACGAACATCCTGTGACCTTTCCTTCGGTCGATATTGCCCTCGACGACCCGGACGGCCTGCTGGCCGCTGGCGGCGGCCTATCTCCCGAATGGCTGATAGAGGCCTACCGCCGCGGAATCTTCCCCTGGTACAGCGACGACCAGCCGATTCTCTGGTGGAGCCCCGATCCGCGCATGGTGTTGCACCCCGAAGAGCTACGCGTGCGCCGAAGCCTCGCCAAGCGGCTACGCAACGGGGGCTTTCGCGCCACCGCCGACCAGGCGTTCGACGCCGTCATCGACGCTTGTGCTGCACCGCGCAACGATGGTCATGCGTCAGGCACCTGGATCACCGATGAAATGCGTGACGCCTACTGCGACCTGCACCGGGAGGGGGTCGCTCACTCGGTGGAAATCTGGCGTGACGACCGGCTGGTCGGCGGGCTCTATGGTGTCGCCCTGGGACCGGTGTTTTTCGGCGAATCGATGTTCAGCCGCGAGGCCGATGCCTCCAAGATCGCCCTGGTGCATCTGGCCCGCGCCATGGCGGCCGGCGGCGGGCGTCTGATCGACTGCCAGATGCACACGCCCCACCTGGCCAGCCTCGGCGCTCGAGGTATCGCTCGATCAGCCTTCATCGGCTATCTTGAGAGGTGGCTGGATGATCTGGACCGAGACAGCCTGACGACGCCGGCATGGTCATTCACCGGCATCGGTGAATGACCTGGTATCAGTAGGCCATGTATGACGACCACCATTGACACGACCCATACCAACGCCTGATCCATCACTCGATGCCATCCGACAGGGAGACGGCAGCCTTGAGCAGCAATACACCGCGTCAACCCGTACGCGACCTGCGGTTCTTTCTTACTGTGCCGCACGCCTGCAGCTATCTGCCGGGCAAGGAAGCGACCACCCTGTTCCTGGATCCCAAGGAATCCCCGGGACAGGGCGTATATGACGCGCTTACGCTACTTGGCTTCCGTCGCAGCGGTCTGCATCTTTACCGCCCTCACTGTGAAGGCTGTCACGCCTGCATCTCCGTGCGAATCCCGGTAGCGGACTTTAGCCCCAATCGCACCCAGCGACGCCTGATGCGGCGCAATGCCGACCTGACCATCGAGGTGGTGCCGGCGCAGTTCGACTCCCGCCACTACGACCTCTACGCTCGCTATATCTGCACGCGCCACCATGACGGCGACATGTTCCCACCGAGCCACGAGCAGTACCGTACCTTCCTGAGCCTCGACCAGCCTTATGCGAGACTGCTGGAAATGCGCCTGGACGGAAAGCTGGTAGCGGTATCGGCCTTCGACGAGCTGCGCCACGGCTTGTCCGCCATCTACACCTTCTTCGACCCGGACCACAGCCTCGAGCGCCGTTCTCTTGGCACCCAGGCGGTGCTGGCTCTGATCCAGATGGCATCCCTGAAGGGACTTCCCCACGTCTATCTGGGCTACTGGATCGAGGAGTGCCGCAAGATGAGCTACAAGAGCAGCTTCTCGCCCCTCGAGCGCCTGGATGGCCGGCTCTGGCGACGCCTGGTACCGATCGACAGCGAGTAACCGCCCAACCTGATAGCTCAAGCACGTTCTCTGCTCTCTAGAGAGCGGCAGAATATCGCGCACTTTGAGGGCCGATCAGCCATCTGCCTTTGCCATCTGCTTCTGCATCCGGCAGAATATCGCGCTATCCTGACCACAGTAACGGCAGTGACGCCTCAAGGTCAGGCATCTTTTCGATTTCACCAGCGAGGATTCGCCTATATGGCACGCGAAGACCATATCGAAATGGAAGGCGTGGTCGTCGACACCCTTCCCAACACCATGTTCCGGGTCGAACTGGAAAACGGCCACGTGGTGACCGCCCACATCTCGGGCAAGATGCGCAAGAACTACATCCGCATCCTGACCGGTGACAAGGTCAAGGTCGAGCTGACTCCCTACGACCTGTCCAAGGGTCGCATCGTCTACCGTTCCCGTTGAGAACGGCCGGCGTCAGCGCTTCAGCGCCGACGCTACTTGCCGGTAACGCGCCTTAGCGGCGCGCCCCACCCCACCGGCAAGCGCAGCCCCCTTTCGCAAGACAGCAAGACTCTGGTGCAGCACCAGCCCTGCTTTGCCTGACGCAGCAGGGCGGCACCGCCTCGTCCAAAAGCCGGGCAACGACCCGCTACCGGGGACTCGCACGGCTGTTGCCGTCCAGACCCTGCTGGATACAAACGACGACGCCCCGTCGTTGACGGGGCGTCGCGTAGTTTCACTTCCTGACCAGTCGAAGCAACCAACTTGCTGATAGTCTCAGCAGGCAGGCCCAACAGGCAGGCTTCAGGCTTGGCCACACCCCACAAAGCCTGCCTCGACGCTCAAGGCGCGTCGGCCATCTCCACGTCGGTGGACAGGTGAAGCTCTCCGTCCTCCAGACTGACGTGCACCAGACCACCGTGCTCGGCCAGATCGCCGAACAGGATCATCTCGGCCAGGGGCTTCTTCAGCTTTTCCTGGATCAGTCGAGCCATGGGGCGGGCGCCCATGTCCGGGTCGTAACCCATGGTCGCCAGCCAGTCGCGCGCCTCGTCGTCCACCTCGAGCTGCACCCGCTTCTCGTCGAGCTGGGCCTGCAGTTCCACCAGGAACTTGTCGACCACATTGCGTACGACAGGCTTGGCCAGTGACGCGAACTGGATGATGCCATCCAGACGGTTGCGGAACTCCGGCGTGAAGGTCTTGCGAATCGCCTCCATGGCATCGGTGGAGTGGTCCTGGGTCTGGAAACCGATCGAGCGACGCGTCGCGATCTCGACCCCGGCGTTGGAGGTCATGATCAGAATGACGTGACGGAAATCCGCCTCGCGCCCGTTGTTGTCGGTCAGACGACCGTGGTCCATGACCTGCAGCAGCAGGTTGAAGACCTCGGGGTGCGCCTTCTCGATCTCGTCGAGCAGCAGCACGCAGTGGGGCTGCTTGGTGACCGCCTCGGTCAGCAGACCACCCTGGTCATAGCCGACATAGCCAGGAGGTGCGCCGATCAGCCGCGATACCGTGTGCCGTTCCATGTACTCGGACATGTCGAAGCGCAGCAGTTCGACCCCCATGATATGGGCCAGCTGACGCGCCACCTCGGTCTTGCCGACGCCGGTGGGGCCGGCGAACAGGAAGCTGCCGACCGGCTTGTCCGGCGACTTGAGCCCGGCGCGGGACAGCTTGATCGCCGCCGCCAGGCTGTCGATGGCCTCATCCTGACCGAACACCAGCATCTTGAGATCGCGATCCAGGTTCTCGAGCAGCTTGCGATCGGAGCTGGACACGCTCTTCGGCGGAATCCGCGCGATGGAAGCGACCACCGCCTCGACCTGATCGACGTCGATGGTGTCCACGCGCATCTCAGGCGGCAGCAGGCGCTGGTGGGCACCGGCCTCATCGATGACATCGATGGCCTTGTCCGGCAGGAAGCGGTCGTTGATGTAGCGATCCGCCAGCCGCGCGGCGCTGTCCAGCGCGGCGTCGGTGTACTTGAGCTGGTGGTGCTCCTCGAAGCGTGAACGCAGCCCCTTGAGGATCTTGATGGAGTCCTCGACCGAGGGGGCCATCACATCGACCTTCTGGAAACGACGTGCCAGGGCACGATCCTTCTCGAAGATACCGCGGAATTCCTGGAAGGTGGTGGAGCCGATACAGCGCAGCTCGCCGGAGGACAGCAGCGGCTTGAGCAGGTTCGATGCGTCCATCACTCCACCGGACGCCGCACCGGCGCCGATCACCGTATGGATCTCATCGATGAACAGGATGGCGTTGGGCAGCTTGCGCAGTTCCGCCAGCAGGCTCTTCAAGCGCTTCTCGAAGTCACCACGATACTTGGTACCCGCCAGCAGCGCGCCCATGTCCAGCGAGTACACCACGGCGTCGCCGATCACATCGGGCACGTCTTCCTCGACGATGCGCTTGGCCAGGCCCTCGGCGATGGCGGTCTTGCCGACGCCGGCCTCACCGACCAGCAAGGGGTTGTTCTTGCGCCGCCGTGCCAGAATCTGCACCACCCGCTCGAGCTCATGATCACGCCCGATCAGGGGGTCGATCTTGCCCATGCGGGCCTGCTCGTTGAGGTTGGTGGCAAAACCGGTCAACGGATTGCCGCCGGCCTCGCTGCCGGCTTCCTCGGCGTCCTCGGCCTCGGGAGCCGCCGAAGACGGGCTCTGGCCGTGGCCGGTGACCTTGGAGATCCCGTGGGCGATGTAGTTGACCGCATCGACCCGTGCCACGTTCTGCTGCTTGAGGAAGTAGACCGCCTGGCTCTCCTGCTCGGAGAAGATCGCAACCAGTACGTTGGCACCGGTCACTTCGCTCTTGCCAGAAGACTGCACGTGGAACACGGCCCGCTGAAGCACTCGCTGGAAGCCCAGCGTCGGCTGGGTCTCGCGCTCGGTCTGGTCTTCCGGAATCAGCGGGGTGGTGGAATTGATGAAATCCTGCAGGTCGGACCGCAGCTTGTCGAGATTGGCCCCACAGGCACGCAGCACATCTGATGCTGAAGCATTATCCAGAAGCGCCAGCAACAAGTGCTCCACGGTCATGAACTCATGGCGCTTGGAACGCGCCACGGTGAAGGCCGTGTTCAGGGTCAGTTCAAGTTCTTTGCTCAGCATGGCAGTCCCCTTCTCGCCGCATAGGGCTTGCATCGGATCTTTTGTGGTCCGGCACCATCAACATCGGGTACAAATGGCGCCGTTGCAAGTTCTTCGTCAACGCAGCAGCCGTCTCTCGTTAACGCGGGGCCGGCTTGTGCGGATCTGTGACCACTCGTCGCCGCCAGCGGCAGCACTGTCAGGGCGATCCGATATCGACCCGTCTCAGTCCGCTGCCTCGATATCGCTCAACAGCGGATGCTGGCACTCTCTCGCATACTCGTTGACCTGATGGCTCTTGGTCTCGGCGATGTCATGGGTAAAGACACCGCAGGTTGCCTTTCCGTGGCTGTGGACCGTCAGCATGATCTGCACGGCGGTCTCGCTGTCCAGATGGAAGAAGGTCTGCAGCACCTCCACCACAAACTCCATGGGGGTGAAGTCGTCGTTATGCAAGACAACCTTATACATGGGTGGCCTGGCCACCTCGGGGTCAGCCTCCTGGGTCGCCAGATCACCGTCATCCTGCTCGCCCGGCTCACTGGGCGGACGGGTCATTCCGGCGAAGGGGGCGCGGATCCAGACAGGATCCTCCTCTCTTGCGTTGAACATAGGCCTCACACTGTCAATCGGGTGCCTGCGCCCACCCGCGTCGAGCATTGGACGTCGGCGGCGCGGCAGGGTTCCGTTCCGTCTCCCATTATCGGAAATCCGACGGACGCTTTCACGCAAAAAACGTACAAAGCAAAAAGCCCCCGCCCGAGCGGGCGAGGGCCTTTTCAGAGCGCCGCGATGAACAGCCGGTACGGGCGATAGCGATCACCGGCACCAGACGCTGTCATCGGACGATCGGTACGTCGCTTACATGTTGTCGGCGACGGCCTGACCGAACTCGGAGCACTTGAACAGCGTGGCGTTTTCCATCAGGCGATGGAAGTCGTAGGTGACCTCGCCCTTGCTGATGGCCTTCTCCACGCCCTTGAGCACCAGATCGGCGGCCTCGACCCAACCCATGTGGCGCAGCATCATCTCGGCGGAGAGGATCAGCGAGCCCGGGTTGACCTTGTCCTGGCCGGCGTACTTCGGCGCGGTGCCGTGGGTCGCCTCGAACATGGCGGTGGTGTCGGAGATGTTGGCGCCCGGCGCGATGCCGATGCCGCCCACTTCCGCCGCCAGGGCGTCGGACAGGTAGTCACCGTTCAGGTTCAGGGTGGCGATGACGTCGTATTCGGCCGGACGCAGCAGGATCTGCTGCAGCATGGCGTCGGCGATGACGTCCTTGACCACGATGTCCTTGCCGGTCTTCGGGTTCTTGAAGGTCATCCAGGGGCCGCCATCGAGGAGTTCGGCGCCGAACTCTTCCTTGGCCAGCTCGTAGCCCCAATCCTTGAAGGAGCCTTCGGTGAACTTCATGATGTTGCCCTTGTGCACCAGGGTCAGCGACTCGCGGTCGTTGTCGATGGTGTACTGCAGGGCCTGACGGACCAGACGCTTGGTGCCTTCGATGGAGACCGGCTTGACGCCGATGCCACAGTTCTCGGGGAAGCGGATGTTGGTGACACCCATCTCTTCACGCAGGAACTTGATGACCTTGTCGGCTTCCGCGGTACCGGCCTTCCATTCGATGCCGGCGTAGATATCTTCGGAGTTCTCGCGGAAGATGACCATGTCGACGTCGGCAGGCTTCTTGACCGGGCTCGGCACGCCTTCGAACCAGCGCACCGGGCGCTGACAGACGTACAGATCCAGCTTCTGGCGCAGCGCCACGTTCAGTGAACGGATGCCGCCACCGACCGGCGTGGTCAGCGGGCCCTTGATGGAAACGATGTAGTCCTTGACCGCTTCCAGGGTCTCTTCCGGCAGCCAGGTGTCCGCGTCATAGACGTGGGTGGCCTTCTCGCCGGCGTAGACTTCCATCCAGTGGATCTTGCGCTCGCCGTTGTAAGCCTTCTGCACAGCGGCGTCGATGGCGATCTTCATCGCCGGGGTCACGTCGACACCGATACCGTCACCCTCGATGAAGGGAATGATCGGATTATTCGGTACGTTCAGGCTGTTGTCGGCGTTGGCGGTGATCTTTTCGCCGCCCTCAGGGACGACAATTTTCTGGAAACCCATTGAGAACTCCCCTGTCAGGTCTATTCAGTGGAGCGCGGAGTATAGCATTACCCCCCGCGCCCGGAGTAGGCTTTGTCGACAATCTTTGGAAAAGGCCTAAACGGCCCGCCGCCACGCCTTCCGAGCCAGATCATCGAGCCCGCCCATGAGTCAACTTTATCTGCTGCACAAGCCCTATCGGGTGCTGTCCCAGTTCACCGATGACCAGGGACGCAATACCCTGGCCTCGCTGATCGACGTGCCGGACATCTATCCGGCCGGCCGCCTCGACTACGATTCCGAAGGCCTGTTGTTGCTCAGTGACGATGGCGAGTTGATTCATCGTATCAGCCACCCGCGCCACAAGCAGCCGAAGACGTATCGAGTGCTCGTCGAGGGACAGCCGGACGATCGGGCCTTGAAGGCGCTCGCCGAAGGGGTCACTCTCAACGATGGACCCACCCGGCCGGCCAAGGTCCGGCGATTGACGACCAGCGGGCTGCCCGAGCGCACGCCACCGCTGGACCCGAAGCGCCATCCCGTTACCTGCTGGCTGGAGCTGACCATCAGCGAGGGGCGCAATCGCCAGGTGCGCAGGATGACCGCCCATGTGGGCCACCCGACGCTGAGGCTGGTACGCGTCGCCATCGGCCCCTGGCGGCTCGACGGCCTGGCCCCGGGACAATGGCAGCGCCAGACGCTGCACGCGCCAAAGCGCCCCCGGGGCTCAGCCCCTACAACAAGGAGACGCCGATAATGCGCTGGACCCCCTACGTGACCGTGGCCACGGTGGTCGAACGAGCCGGTCGTTTCCTGCTGGTGGAAGAAGACCGTGGCGGCCCCCATACCCTGTTCAACCAGCCCGCTGGCCACCTGGAACCCGGTGAGCGCATCCGCGACGGCGCCCTGCGCGAGGTCGCCGAAGAGACCGCCTGGCGGGTCGGCATCACCGACTACCTGGGCATGTACGTGTACGAGGCCCCGGACGGCAAGACCTTCCACAGCCACGCCTTCTTTGGCATGGCGCTGGCCCACCTGGGCACCGAACTGGACCGGGATATCATGGCCATCCATTGGCTGACCCTGGAGGACGTCGAGGCGCTGGAGCGCGAGGGCCGCCTGCGCAGCCCACTGGTGATCAAGCGCATCCGCGACGCCCTGGCCGGCAAGACCTTCCCGATGGAGGTGCTGCACGAACGCTGAGGCTTCGGTTGACGGGTGCAATTCGTGTATAATCACCGCCCATTTGCCCCACCACTCCGAGAGTCGTTATGTCAGCGTCCACCGGCAAAGTCATCGTCGGCATGTCCGGCGGCGTCGATTCCTCCGTTTCCGCCCTCCGCCTGATCCAACAGGGCTATCAGGTGGAAGGGCTGTTCATGAAGAACTGGGATGAGGACGACGGCACCGAATACTGCACCGCCATGGAAGACCTGGCGGACGCCGAAGCGGTGTGCAAGAAGCTCGACATTCCCCTGCACACGGCCAACTTTGCCGCCGAGTACTGGGACAACGTGTTCGAGCACTTCCTCGCCGAGTACAAGGCCGGACGCACACCGAATCCCGATATCCTTTGCAACCGCGAAATCAAGTTCAAGGTGTTCCTCGACTACGCCGAGATGCTCGGCGCCGAGATGATCGCCACCGGTCACTATGTTCGCCGCGGCGAGCGCGACGGCCGCCCGCGACTGCTCAAGGGACTCGACGGCAACAAGGACCAGAGCTACTTCCTGCACGCCGTGCCGGAAGCCGCCATCGCGCGCACCCTGTTCCCGGTGGGCGAGATCGAAAAGCCCGAGGTTCGCGCCATCGCCGAACAGCACGATCTGGTTACCGCAAAGAAGAAGGACTCCACCGGTATCTGCTTCATCGGCGAGCGCCGCTTCAGCGACTTTCTCAAGCAGTACCTGCCGGCCCAGCCGGGGACCATCGAGACACCGGACGGCGACGTCATCGGCGATCACATGGGCCTGATGTACTACACCCTGGGCCAGCGCCAGGGCCTCGGCATCGGCGGTCTCGCCAACTATTCGGAAGACCCCTGGTACGTGGCCGGCAAGGACCTCGAGCGCAACGTGCTGATCGCGGTTCAAGGCAAGCATCACCCTCTGTTGTACACCGACAGCCTGGCCACCGAGGCGATGGATTGGGTCGCCGGTGAGCCGCCTTGCGCCGAGGGGCGCTTCAGCGCCAAGACCCGCTATCGTCAGGACGACGTGCCATGCACGCTGACGACCCGGGCCGATGGCGGCGTCGCGGTACACTTCGACGACCCACAGCGAGCCGTGACACCGGGCCAATCGCTGGTCATCTACGACGGTGACGTCTGCCTCGGCGGCGGCGTCATCCGGTCCACCTGGAACGCCGAGGAGCGAGCGGCATGACCGATTCGGTACCTATCCACCGCGCCCCCGAGTCCCCGGCGGCTCGCCAGGCGATCGCCCTGGCCGGCGTATTTCAGGCCGCCCATCTGGTCGACGAGCTGGCGCGCACCGGCCAGGTCGACAGCCGCGCCTGGGACACCCAGATCACCGCCACCCTGGAAACCAACCCGCCAACCTTCGAATCCATCTATGGCGGGCATCCCAACAATCTGCGCCTGGGGCTCGAGACCCTGGAGGCAGTGCTCGGCCGACGCCAGGCCAACCCGGTGGTGATGCGCTACGGCTTCAGCCTGATGCTGCTGATGAACAAGCTGCGCACCCAGCCCGACATGATGGACGCGCTCGGCACCCACCTGACCCGTATCCAGGGCCAGGCCGAACACTTCGGTCCGACCCACGAGAACGTCGTGGCGAGCCTCGGCGAGGCCTACCAGCAGACGCTTTCCACCTTCAAGAACCGAATCGTGGTCCAGGGCGACCCTTCGCTGCTGCAAAGCCGGATGATGCCGGAGCGGGTCCGCGCCTGCCTGCTCTCCGGCATTCGCTTCGGCCTGCTGTGGCACCAGCAGGGCGGACGTCGCTGGAAGCTGATCTTCCAGCGGGGCAGCCTCAAGCGCGCCCTGGACACCCTCTGATCGCTCGATCTTCCTTTCCTACCCGTACCGGAAAACCGCCATGCAACTCTCCGCTCTCACCGCCCTCTCTCCCGTCGACGGTCGCTACGGCAGCAAGGCCGAATCACTGCGCGAACACTTCAGCGAATTTGGCCTGATCCGCGCCCGCGTCATCGTCGAGATCCGCTGGCTGGAGCGCCTGGCCGCGCACCCGCAGATCACCGAGGTGCCGGAGCTGTCGGCCACCGCCACAGCCTTCCTGGATGGCCTGGTCAAGAACTTCAGCGAAGCCGACGCGGCGCGCATCAAGGACATCGAGCGCACCACCAACCACGACGTCAAGGCGGTCGAGTACTGGATCAAGGAAGCCATTGCCGACAATGCAGAGCTGCATGCCGTCACCGAGTTCGTGCACTTCGCCTGCACCAGCGAGGACATCAACAACCTGTCCTACGGCGTGATGCTGCGCGATGGCCTCGACAGCCTGCTGCCGACCATGCGCCAGGTGGCCGACGAGATCGCCCGTCTGGCCGAAGAACACGCTGCCGTGCCAATGCTGTCGCGCACCCATGGTCAGACCGCCAGCCCCACCACCCTGGGCAAGGAAATGGCCAACGTGGCCTACCGTCTGCGCCGCCAGCTCAAGCAGATCGAAAGCGCCGAGGTGCTGGGCAAGATCAACGGCGCCGTGGGCAACTACAACGCCCACCTGGCCACCTACCCGGACATCGACTGGGAGGCCAACGCTCGCACCTTCGTCGAAGGCCTGGGCCTGACCTTCAACCCCTATACCACCCAGATCGAACCCCACGACTATATCGCCGAGCTGTTCGACGCTGTGTGTCGCTTCAACACCATCCTGATCGACTTCGATCGTGACGTCTGGGGCTACATCTCGCTGGGTTACTTCAAGCAGCGCACCGTGGCCGGCGAGATCGGCTCCTCGACCATGCCGCACAAGGTCAACCCGATCGACTTCGAGAACTCCGAGGGTAATCTGGGCCTGGCCAATGCCATCCTCGCCCACCTGGCCCAGAAGCTGCCGATCTCCCGCTGGCAGCGTGACCTGACCGACTCCACCGTGCTGCGCAACCTGGGCGTCGGTCTGGCCTACGGCCTGATCGCCTACCAGGCCTCGCTGAAAGGCATCGGCAAGCTCGAGGCCAACCCCCAGCGTCTGGCCGAGGACCTGGACACCAGCTGGGAAGTGCTGGCCGAGCCGATCCAGACGGTGATGCGTCGCTACGGCATCGAGAAGCCCTACGAAAAGTTGAAGGAGCTGACCCGCGGCAAACGCATCGACCAGGCCGGTTTTGCCGCCTTCATCGATGGTCTGGAACTGCCCGACGAGGTCAAGGCAGAGCTCAAGCAGCTGACCCCCGGCAACTACATCGGCAATGCCGTCGAGCAGGCTCGCGCCCTGCCGCAGCACTGAGCCGGAGCCGCTGACAGAACCCCGCTTCACCCCGCCAATCGGTGGGGTGAGGCGTTTCTGGAGCCCTCTCTTCGGGGCCGGGGCCGATACCTAGCCCGCTACTCCCAATCACCATCAGGATTCCTCATGTCAACTGATACCCCCCTCACCCTGCTGGGCGGCCTGACATCGGCAGAGTTCCTGCGCGATGTCTGGCAACAGCAACCGCTGCTGATCCGTGGCGCCTTCCCAGACTTCGACAACCCGCTGACGCCAGACGAACTGGCCGGGCTCGCCTGCGAGGACAATATCGAGGCACGCCTGGTCGAGGAACAGGGCCCCGACGGACCCTGGCAGGTCAGCCACGGCCCCTTCGACGAGGCCACCTTCGCCCGCCTGCCGGAGCGCGACTGGACCCTGCTGGTACAGGCGGTGGATCACTATGTGCCGGAGGTCGCCGCCCTGCTGGAGGACTTCACCTTTCTGCCGCGCTGGCGCCTGGATGACATCATGGTCAGCTACGCGCCGCCAGGCGGCAGCGTCGGCCCGCACCTGGACCAGTACGATGTCTTCCTGCTCCAGGGCAGTGGTCAGCGCCGCTGGCAGCTTGGCGGCAAGGTGGCCGATGACGCCCCGATCCTGCGCGGCATCGACCTGCACATCCTCGAGACCTTCGAGGTCAACGCCGATCAGGACTGGGTGCTGGAGCCCGGCGACATGCTCTACCTGCCCCCCGGCTGGGCGCACCACGGGGTCAGCCAGAGCGATGACTGCATGACCTACTCGGTGGGCTTTCGCGCCCCCTCGGCGGACGAGGCGATCACCTCCTTCGCCGACTACCTGGGTGAGCAGCAACCCCCCTCTCGCCGCTACGGCGATGCCGGCATGACCCCGGCCGAGGACCCGGGCGAACTCGATCAGGCGGCGCTGTCACGCATGCGCCAGTTGATCCTCGAGACCCTGAACGATCCAGCCCAGATGGCCCAGTGGTTCGGCCGGGTGATGACCCAGCCCAAGTACGTGGACCAGCTCGAGCCCAGCGAGACACCGACGGCGCCAGACGAGCTTGTCGCTGCACTACAGGAAGGCGAGGTGCTGGTGGCCGCGCCGGGCTCTCGCTTCGCCTGGCACGCCCTGGCGGACGACCGGGCCACCCTGTTTGCCGACGGCGACGGCATCGACTGCGATCTGGCGCTGGCCCGCGAGATCGCCAACCGCGGCGAGTTCGACGCCTCGCTGCTCGACTACCCCGGCGCCGCCGAGGTGCTGACACGGCTGTTCGACGCCGGCAGCCTTGGCTGGCCGGTCGACGACATGGAGGACGACGATGCCTGAGGTGGTGATCGAACAGGGAAGCTGGGAACAACTTGGCGAAGCGGCCGGTGACATTCGCTATCGCGTCTTCGTCATCGAACAACAGGTGCCGATCGAGGAAGAGTGGGACGGCCTCGATCCTGACTGCCTGCATTTCCTGGCGAGCCAGGACGAGCGTGTACTGGGTACGGCGAGACTGCTGCCCGATGGCCATATCGGTCGCGTGGCGGTGCTTGCCGAAGCCCGGGGACTCGGCGTCGGCGTGGCGCTGATGCGCGCCACCATCAAGGCTGCGCGACAGCGTGGTCACTCGAGCGTCGAGCTCGCCGCCCAGACCCATGCGCTCGGTTTCTACGAAGCCCTGGGCTTCCGCGCCGAGGGAGATATCTTCCTCGACGCCGGTATTCCGCATCGCAATATGACCCTCTCCCTGAACGACTGACCTCTCCGTCAGCTCCTCCGTTCAGGAAACTCGACTACAGGAATGTGCCTCTGCGGCGCTTTCCTGTAGTCGGACTACAACGCCTTGTCCCCCCAAGTACCAATGGCGAACCCCCACCGCTGTGGGCCATAGTCACAACCATGGCGCAGCGGACAGACCTCGATGGCGAGTCAGATCGCTCACTTTGTAGTCGACCTCTACCGTTCCGCCAAGATTCGACCAAGGCCGTAAAGACTTCTCGGCCAAGGTGCAGGAACCTGACTACACTTCGCAGGTGCAGCATGGCATGGCCAGCAGTCGATCCTCTTGCAATGACGCCAACCGCAAGAGCCTGCAAGCCACTGGAGCCAAAGGCCGGTCGAAAGCGACCGCCCCGACACCGCCCCTCACCATGGATGCCAGGCAAGTCGTATCAGAACGTCGAACCAAACAGTCGATTCAACATCAGGACGGCCCGATCATGACCTTTCGTGAAGAACTGAAGACCCTGACCCAGCTTCGTGAAGCCCAGCGCGGCAAGTGGGACAACATCGATCCGGAAAGCGCCGCCCGCATGCGCGTGCAGAACCGTTTCCGCACCGGTCTCGACATCGCTCGCTACACCGCCGCCATCATGCGCGAGGACATGGCCGCCTACGACGCCGACACCACCAACTACACCCAGTCACTGGGCTGCTGGCACGGCTTCATCGGTCAGCAGAAGCTGATTTCCATCAAGAAGCACTTTGGCAACACCAAGCGCCGCTACCTCTACCTGTCCGGCTGGATGGTCGCCGCCCTGCGCAGCGAGTTCGGTCCGCTGCCCGACCAGTCCATGCACGAGAAGACCAGCGTGGCATCGCTGATCGAGGAGCTCTACACCTTCCTGCGCCAGGCCGACACCTGGGAGCTCAACCACCTGTTCCGTGCCCGAGAAGAAGCCAAGGAAGCCGGTGACAGCGCCAAGGTCGACGATCTGACCAACCAGATCGACAACCACGAAACGCACATCGTGCCGATCATCGCCGACATCGACGCCGGTTTCGGCAACGCCGAGGCCACCTACCTGCTGGCCAAGAAGATGATCGAGGCCGGTGCCTGCTGTATCCAGCTCGAGAACCAGGTGTCCGACGAGAAGCAGTGCGGCCACCAGGACGGCAAGGTCACCGTGCCCCACGAGGACTTCATCGCCAAGATCAACGCCGTACGTTACGCCTTCCTTGAACTGGGCGTGGATGATGGGGTGATCGTGGCCCGTACCGACTCCCTGGGTGCCGGCCTGACCCAGAAGATCGCGGTCACCAACGAGCCAGGCGACCTGGGCGATCAGTACAACAGCTTCCTCGACGGTGAAGAGATTTCCTCGGCCTCCGATATCGACAACGGCGACGTGGTGATCAAGCAGAACGGCAAGCTGGTCAAGGTCAAGCGTCTCGCCTCCGGCCTCTATCAGTTCAAGCCTGGCACCGGCGAAGACCGGGTGGTGCTGGACTGCATCACCAGCCTGCAGAACGGTGCCGATCTTTTGTGGATCGAGACCGAAAAGCCCCACGTCGGCCAGATCGCCGGCATGGTCAACCGCATCCGCGAGGCGGTGCCCAGCGCCAAGCTGGTCTACAACAACTCGCCGTCGTTCAACTGGACGCTGAACTTCCGCCAGCAGGTGTTCGACGCCTGGGAAGCCGAAGGCAAGGACGTCTCCGCCTACGAGCGTGCCGACCTGATGAACGCACGCTACGACGACACTGAGCTTGGCCAACTGGCCGACGAGTGGACGCGCAACTTCCAGCGTGACGCCGCCCGCGAGGCAGGCATCTTCCACCACCTGATCACCCTGCCGACCTACCACACGGCCGCCCTGTCTACCGACAACCTGGCCAAGGGCTACTTCGGCGACGAGGGCATGCTGGCCTACGTGGCGGGTGTGCAGCGCCGCGAGATCCGCGAGGGTATCGCCACCGTTCGCCACCAGGACATGGCCGGCTCCAATATCGGTGACGACCACAAGGAGTTCTTCCACGGCGACGCGGCGCTCAAGGCCGGCGGCAAGGACAACACCATGAACCAGTTCGGCTGAGGATCGCGGGCCAGTGGCGCCCAGTCACTGAGCCCAGACACTGAGCCCTGTGACAGACCCTGTGACAGACCCTGTGACTGAGCTCCGTCACTGTGAGAAAGGGAGGCCGTCGGCCTCCCTTTTTGCTGTCCGTGACCTTGCCCTGCCAAGCCAGCCTTTCCTTCTTCCCTGGCAAGGGCCTACTCTCGAACTAACACGTCTGGCTCCAGCGAGTCCGACAACTGCAGCAATGCGACTCCCTCCGATGCCCATTGGCCTGGCAGGTCCGGTTCGGCATATGATGAATGTCAGGAAAGCGCTGTCGGCGCGACTCAGTGGCAGTCGCGGGGCGACAAGGGCGGCAGGCGGACGGCGGACGGCCACCATGGGACGGACGAGACCGATCATCGTTGGATCCGGGGAACCATCGCCCTGTCAAAGCCTCCAAACAGGCGTTACACTATTTTCGAACAGCGTTTGCGAACTTTGGTGCGGTACTACTAAAAGCAAATGTGACCCGAACCGATGCGTTCAGAATGCGGCGCAGAAGACATTCAAGGAGAATCGCCATGAAAACATCCATCCTTCCTGTCCTGGCGCTGAGCGTCGTGGTGCTTGGCGGCTGCACCGCCACCAACCAGTACTCAGGTAACGTCTATTCTGGCAACCAGGCACAGACCGCCCAGAACGTGCAGTTCGGCACCATCACCGCCCTGCGTCGCGTCCAGATCCAGGGTGAAAGCTCCGCCGGCGGCATCCTCGGCACCGGTGGTGGCGCGGTGATCGGTGGCCTGCTCGGCAACCAGGTCGGCGGCGGTTCCGGTCGCACCATCGCCACCGCCGCAGGTGCCATCGGTGGCGCCGTAGCCGGCAACCAGATCGAGAAAGGCGTCAACCGCACCGACGCCTGGGAGATGGAGATTCGCAAGGACAGCGGCCAGACCGTGGTCGTCGTGCAGAAGGCAGACCAGGCCTTCCAGGTGGGGCAGCGTGTTCGCCTGATCGGCAGCGGTTCACGTCAGAGTGTTGCCCCCTACTGAGGGCTTGACGAAGGCGCTCGCGAAAGGGGCTTGTCCTTGTAAGCGACAACAGCACTTCGCTCCCCCGCAAACATCTCTGCGTTACATACAAAGGGCCCTGAGGCGTATCCGCCTCAGGGCCCTTTCGGTGATCACCTGCAGAAGGCCAGGTGATTCACGTCGTCACCGAACTAGTGGACCTTGCCCATCACCCAGCAGCCCAGCTTGCAGCCCACCAGGGCGATGATGCCGATCACCAGCAGTGTCATCAGCATATCGATGGGGAAGACGATGAAGGTGGCCCCCAGCACGGCAAGGGCGGGGCACCAGATCCACTGGTCATCGTCACTGCGCAGTACCGCCGGCAGCAGGCTGCCCAGGGCACAGCTCAGGCCCTTGTCCCAGGCCTTGATCATCACCGCCAGCAGTACCGCAAAGGCCAGCACCCAGATCACAAATAGCGTCATGTTCAGCTCCGCAAGAAAAGCGTGAAAGGCAGAATCGAAAAATCTCACAAGAGGGTATCCCCACCACCGATACTGCGCAACAACCCGAAGGTGGCAGAGGGCGCGCGTGAATACCGTTCAGGATATGACCACACAAGGTGAAAAATGTCCCACGCCCCTGACAGCCCCAGCACCCACGCGTTACCATGCGTCCTCACACGCACTCACCAAAGGTTCATCAATGCAAATTGCGCAAAATTCCGTTGTCGCGTTCCACTACACCCTGACCAATGATGCAGGTGAAGTGCTGGACAGCTCGGAAGGCCGCGAGCCGCTGACCTACCTCCACGGCGCCGGCAACATCATTCCGGGTCTGGAAAAGGAACTCGAAGGCAAGGCCGCCGGCGACAAGGTCAACGCCAAGGTTGCCCCCGCCGAAGGTTACGGCGAAGTACAGGAGCAGCTGGTCCAGGAAGTGCCGCGTGACGCCTTCCAGGGTGTCGAGAGCATCGAGCCGGGCATGCAGTTCCAGGCGCAGACCCAGGGCGGTCCGCTGATGGTCACCGTGACCCAGGTCGAAGGCGACACCGTCACCGTCGACGGCAACCACCCGCTGGCCGGCCAGAACCTGAACTTCGACGTCGAGATCGCCGAAGTCCGTGAAGCCAGCCAGGAAGAAATCGAGCACGGCCACGTGCACGGCGAAGGCGGCCACGAGCACTGATCAGCGCTACGCTCGTCGGAAGCACCACGAGCATGCATGATCAAGTGCCGGCAAGATCAGGTGCCAGCAGGATCGAGCGCCAGCAGGATCAAGAGCCGGCATGGTCAAGAGAAAGGGCAGCCCAGGCTGCCCTTTCGCGTGTCTGAGTATCACGTCTGATAAAAGACCCCTCGCCTCGCGAGCCACGACCGGGGATCAGCTTCTGTCCTCGGCGCCAGCGCCTCGCTCGATAGCCCTGAGGGTATGATAGCCGCCCCATAGCCGAGTGGCGGTGGTCAGCAGACAGGCCGCGGCAAACAGCCCAGCCAGCACAGGAAAGTGCGCCGGCCACAGACAAAAGGCCACCAGCGCCAGCACGGTCTCGGTACCTTCGGTCAGGCCGTGCAGATAGTAGAAGGCCTTGCGCTGGAAGCGTGGGCGCTCGAGATCATGGCGCGCCGCCATGATGGCGAAGGCCAGAAAGGACGTCCCGGTGCCGGTAAAGGCAAACAGCAGCAGCGCTGCCGGCAAGGCATTGCGCTCGCTGTCGGCCAGGGCAAAGCCGAGCACCACCGCGGCGTAGAAGACGAAGTCCAGCCCGATATCGAGAAATCCCCCGGCATCGCTGGGCGTACCCCGACGACGCGCCAGCGCCCCGTCCAGGCCATCGGCGAGTCGATTGAGGAGGATCGCCGCCAGCGCCCATCCATAGGCCTGAACGGCCAGCAGCGGCAGTGCCAGCAAGCCGACAAGAAAACCCACCAGAGTGACCTGATCAGGCGTCACCTTGCAGCGCTCCAGCATCTTGACCAGAGGCGCCAGGGGCGCCTGGGTTCTGGGCATGGTCCAGCGATCCAGCATAAAAGTCTCGTCAGCAGTAAAACGTCGATTCGGTAGAAGGAAAGCACAAGCGGCGGGCCAGGGCCCACCGCTTGTGTCTTCAGGTCCAGGCTACTGCCTGGGCGGTTCGCTCAGTCGTTGGACTGGGCAGAGGACAGCGACGATGCTTCGTGTCGCTCGGGGCTCGCACCGGCTCTGTCTCCCGTCACCGGCTGGCTTGAGGAATCGGCGTCGCCTCCCCCGCCTCGCCGCCAATTGAAGTAACGCTCCAGATACCCCAGGACCCGCTCGGGCTTGTTCGCGTTCTTCCACACCCCGGCGGCGGCCTTTACGGCTTCCGAATGGGTCGGGTACGGGTGGATGGTCCCCAACAGCTTGTTCAGTCCGATACCGCGGGTCATTGCCAGGGTGAACTCCGCCAGCATCTCGCCAGCGCCAGCACCGACAATGGTGGCACCGAGAATGCGATCCTTGCCTGGTACGGTCAGCACCTTGACGAATCCGGTGGTATCGCCCTCGGCGATGGCCCGGTCGAGCTCGGACAAGGAATAGCGGGTGACCTCGAAGGGCACCTTTTGCTCCTCGGCCTCGCGCTCGTTGAGCCCCACTCGCGCCACCTCCGGGTCACAGAAGGTGACCGCCGGCAGCGCCCGATAGCTCACATTGAAGCGCTTGAACTCGCCAAACAGGGCATTGACGGTGGCGTGCCAGGCCTGGTGGGCGCTGGCATGGGTCAGCTGGAAGGGCCCGACCACATCGCCACAGGCCCAGACATTCGGCAGCACTGACTGCAGCCCGCCATCCACGTCCAGGGTGCCGTTGTCTCGAGTGCCCACGCCCAGTTCTTCAAGCCCGAGCCCCTCGACGTTGGCCTGTCGACCCACCGCCACCAGCAACTGATCGAACTCCAGTTGCTCGATACGTGTCTCGCCTGCCTCGTTGACCTCGATCTCGAGTCGATGGAGATCACCGTCACCGGCCACCACCTTGAGCGCCCGGGTCGACAGGCACAGCGTCACGCCGCTGGCCTCGAGCCCCTGAGCCGCCTCCCTGGCGACGTCCTCGTCTTCGCGTGGCAAGAGTTGCGGGCCCATCTCCACCAGGGTGACCTGGCTACCCAGCCGGGCGAAGCTCTGGCCCAGTTCACTGCCGATCGGACCACCACCAAGCACCACCAGGCGCTTCGGCAATGCCTTTAGCTCCCACAGGTTGTCGGAGGTCAGCACCTCGATATCCTCGATCCCCGGCAACGGCGGGACTCTGGGGCGGGCACCGCTGGCGATGATCACGTGACGGGTGGTCAGCACCTGTTCGCCAACCTGCACCCGCCAGGGATCGAGCAGCCTGGCATCTCCTTCGACCACATCGACGCCCAAGCCCCGATAACGTTCCGGACTATCATGGGGCTCGACCTCGGCGATGGCGCCATGGACGTGGCCCATCACAGCGGCGAAGTCGACGCTTGGCTCACCGGCGCTGACACCATAGGACGGCGCCCGACGAATGTCCTCGGCGGCGCGAGCGGCGCGAATCAATGCCTTGGACGGCACACAGCCGGTATTGAGGCAGTCGCCGCCCATGCGGTGGCGCTCCACCAGGGTTACCTTAGCCTTCACCGCCGCAGCAATATAGCTTGCCACCAGGCCCGCCGAGCCCGCACCGATCACGACGATATCCCGGTCAAAACGCGACGGGCACTGGTATTCGGCGGCGAGCCGGCGACGCTTGAGCACCGCCACCACGGCCTTGGCGATCCAGGGAAACAAGCCGATCAACACAAAGGACAGGATCAGCCCTGGCGACAGGATGCCCGCCAGCGACTCGAGTTCACCCAGTTCCCGGCCAGCATTCACGAACACCATGGTACCCGGCAGCATGCCGAGCTGGCTGACCCAATAGAAGGTGGACAGACGCATGCGGGTCAGGCCGACCACCAGGTTGATCACGAAGAAGGGGAAGATCGGAATCAGCCGCAGCGTGAACAGGTAGAAGGCGCCTTCGCGCTCGATGCCGCCGTTGATTCGCGCCAGCTGGCGCGAAAAACGCGTCTCCAGCGTCTCACGCAGCAGGGTCCGGGCGATCACCGCGGCAAGGGTCGCGCCCAGCGAACTGGCAAAGGACACCAGCACCAGACCGATCCAGAAGCCGAACAAGGCCCCCGCCAGCAGCGTCAGCAACCCCGCCCCAGGCAGCGACAGCGCCGCCATCACGATATAGACCGCGAAGAAGCCACCGGCCACGGTCCAGGGGTCCTCGTGGAACCACTGTTGAAATTGCGCCTGCTGGGCCTTGATCGCGTCCAGCGTAAAGGCCTCGTTGGCGCCGGTGACAAAGAACGCCACCACTGCGACGGCAATCAGTGCCAGCAAGATCCATTTGTTACGGGTCACCCGCGTCTCCTTCTAGGTCAACTGGTGTCGATGATCGGGTCGATGATCGATAGGTAGCCGTGGCCAGCAGCAGCGGCACCCGTTGTCCTGCGCCCGTCCTGCGACGAGACGATGACGTTACCAGGAGCTGTGCGGCCGGCTATCGGGATGCAATCGAGATTAGCAGTCTGCCTGAGTCGCGCACAGGCGACCGAGCCTTACGACCGAAAATGCAAAAAATCATCCCCTTATCGACAGCGCATGTAAGGATGCGCCTGCCACAATGACTGAACCAACCGGGAACTGCCCTACTCGAACCTTACAATGACGCCATCCTGACGGAGCCTACGAATGCGATATCCCTTCAATCAGCGTACCTTCCTGCTGGCCGGCCTGCTGACTGGTGCCGTGCTTTCCACGACCCCCGCCCTCGCCGCCGAAGAGAAGGCCATCTTCGCTGGCGGCTGCTACTGGTGTGTCGAGGAAGCCTTCGACAAGATCGATGGTGTCGAGGCCACCATATCCGGCTTTGCAGCAGGTAACACGGAAAACCCGACCTATGAACAGGTGGGCGCCGGTGGAACCGGGCACGCCGAAGCCGTCGAGATTACCTACGACAGCGACAAAGTGAGCTACCAGGATCTGCTCTACGTCTTCTGGCGCAATATCGATCCCTTCGTCGCCAACCGCCAATTCTGCGATGTGGGAGATTCCTATCGCTCTGCCCTGCTGCCCTTGAACGACGAGCAGCGTGAACTGGCCGAGGCCAGCAAGGCGGACATCGCCGAGCGCTTCGACCAGCCGATCGAGACCACCATCGAAGATCCTGGCACCTTCTATGCCACCAAGGATGAACACCAGGACTACTACCAGAAGAACAAGGTGCGCTACACCTTCTACAAGAACTCCTGCGGCCGCCCTGACCGGCTAAAGGAAATCTGGGGAGACGAAGCCATGCCCCACGAGGCGCCAGAGCAGTCCGCAGCGTCCTAGGGCGCGGCGCTGACAGCAACGTCATGCCACACCGATCGACCCTGGTGCGAGCCAAGGTCGATCGGTCTCTGCAACGCATCTGCAACCTATCGGCAACCGCGTCGCAGTAGCGGACTCATACGTGTTCGAGTCGACGCTCGACGACGCACTGGTGTTGTGCACGCTGCAGCCGCTTTCCTAGCCGCCAGGACAGCCAGCCCGTGGTCGCCAGCACCAGCCAGCTGGCCGCCACCACCCCAGGCCAGCCCCGCCACAGCCAGAACGGCTCGAGCCACAGCGGCCCGAGACTCGCCCCCAGGTAGTAGAACACCAGATAGAGCGCCGATGCGCCGCCTCGTCCTTCGCGGGCCTGGCGACCGACCCAGCCCGAGGCGGTGGCGTGGCACAGAAAGAAGCCGAAGGCGCTGAGGGTCAAGGCGGCAATGATGACGGCGAGCATCGGTATCAGGGACAGACCCAGCGCCAGCATCATGATGACAACGCCCAACCCCATGGTGGCGGGCGCTCCCGCTCTGGCGACGACCCTGGCAGATAGCGTCGAGCCCAGAGTGCCGCCCAGGTAGGTCAGAAACAGCAGGCCCAGCCAGCGGGGCCCGAGAGCAAAGGGTGCCTCGGCCAGACGAAAGGTCATGTAGCTGTACTGGTTGATGAACACCAGGAAGTTGAGACCACCGATCAGATAGGCCGACAGCAGCCATGGGTTGGCCAGGTGGCCACGCATCTGGCGGCAGGCGTGCCCCACTCGAAAGGGTTGAGGCGCAAAGGCACGGGCCGCCGGCAGCAGCCACCAGAACACCGCCACGCCCACCAGGGTCAAACCGCCAATCGCCACGAAACTCGCCTGGACGCCATACCATTCACCGATGACGCCTCCCAGCACGCGACCACCGATACCGCCCAGGGTATTGGCCGCGATATAGAGCCCCACGGCTCGACTCATCGCCTCCGGCGAGAACTCGTCGCCCATCCAGGCGATCGCCACCGCCGGCAGCCCTCCCAGGGCGACCCCCTGCAGCACGCGAGCGACCAGCAGCCAGTCGAGCCCAGGCGCAAATGCCGCCAACAGTGTCGCGACAGCTGCCACCGACAGGCTCGCACGCATGATACCGCCCCGCCCGATGGCGTCGGACAAGGGCCCATAGACCAGCAACGAGAGCGCCAGGGTCAGGGTGGCAAGCGACATCACCAGGCCCACCTTCAGGGTCGAAGCCTCATGGGTATCGCGCAGCAGCGGCAGCAATGGCTGGGGGGCGTAGAGGTTGATGAATACCAGCATCGAGCCCAGACACAGAGCGAGGGTCGCCCTGCGCCAGGCAGGGGTATTGGCGTGAATCATGGCGGTCTCCGGTTGGCCTCGCCCATCTTCCATGCTTCACTACCATCACACCAACAGAAGAACATGATGCTATCCATCACATTCCCTTATGTCGCTACCCTTTGACCTGCGCTCGCTGTCGCTGTTTGTCGCGGTGGTGGACCACGGCGGCTTCAGCGCCGCCGCCCGCGCCCGTCACATCGCCCAGTCCGCCGTCAGCCAGACCATCGCAGGCCTGGAGCGACGCCTCGACACTCGTCTGTTCGAACGCCATGATCGGCGTGTTCGACTGACACCAGAAGGTGAGGTGCTACTGGAACATGCCCGACGGCTACTCGCCGACGCCAGTGCCACCGAACTGGCGCTGAAGGAACTCAACGGCCTGGTAAAGGGCGAAGTGCGCATCGGCATCCCCTCGATGCTGGGCTCCTACTATCTGCCGCCGCTGCTGATGGGCTTTGCCGCACGCCACCCTGGCATCCGCATGACGGTGATCGAGGCGGGCGCCCGCCGACTGCAGGCAATGATCAAGGCCCGCGAGCTGGACCTGGGAATCGTGGTCGAGGATGGCAGTACCTGCGAACTGGAAACCGAGGCCCTGCTACGTGCCGAGATGGTGGTCTGCACGCCCCGGGACCATCCCTTCACGGCACGCCACAGCGTGACTCCGGAAGCCTTTCTGAGCGAGCCGCTGGTGCTGTTTCAGGACGGCTATTTTCACCGCGAGTTTGTCGACGCCATGGCCCGACGGCTGGATATCCAGCCCCGCCTGACGTTCCAGTCGAATCTGATCCCGCTGACCAAGGCCATCGTCCGCCAGGGCTTTGGCATCACCACCTTTCTGCGCCGGGTGATCGAGGAAGATGACCTGTCGGCGGTGCCCTTTGACCCCGCCGCCTGGCTGACCCTGTCGCTGGCCTGGCAGCCCCAGGGCTACCTGTCACGCGCCGAGCGCGCCTTTATCGACTACGCCCTGTCGCAACGAGACTCGTTGTAGCCCTGGAGGCGCCGAAGGCTCGCCAAGGACTGGCCGAAGCCTCGCCAACCAAGCCCAAGGCTACCCAACGCAAACGGGGCGAGCCCAGTGAAAGGCTCGCCCCGTTCTGGTGGCGACGTCGATGGCGCCGAGGACGCTTCAGCCGCCCATGCCCGCCGGGCTGTAGGCGAACTGGCGCATGCTCAACCGGGTGGGTTCCAGCGGTCGACGCGCCTGCCAGTAGTAGCGGCGCCAGTAGCTGTTGTCCAGCTTGGAGATCATCACACCGCGCGACGATGAGGCGTGCAGAAAGCGACCCTGGCCGACGTAGATGCCGACGTGGCGGTTGCCCGGAGGACGAAAGAACACCAGGTCGCCGGGAGACAGCTGATCACGTGTGATCGGTTCGCCGGTATGGACCTGACTGCCGGTGGTGCGCGGCAGCTGCACCTGGAAGGCGTCGCTGAAGATGTTCTGCACCAGCGCCGAGCAGTCGATGCCGCTCATGCCGGTGCCGCCAAAACGATAGGGCGTACCCGCCCAGCGATCGTGCTCCGCCATCAGCGCCTCGCGGATGGCAGCGGCGGGATCTTCAAGGAAGCTTCCCCCTGCCGCTGGGTCCTCCAGCGGGGACATGCGCGAGGCGGCGCGTTCGGCCAGGCTCGGCATATCGCGGGAAAAGTAGTCGTTATCGGCAGTATTCTGGTAGTTCGATGCCGCACAGCCTGACAGCAGGCCAAGCAACACCATCGCCGCTGTCACGCGGCTTGTCTGGGCGACGCTCATGCGACACACACCTCATTCCCTGAACCGGCCTGGCTGACGGCCTGCCGGCGCCCAAGAGCCGCTGTGGAAGTGACGCATTCGTGTCACTACCATAACGCCCCTCAGCTGCAAGTTTGACAATTCGGCCTCCTTCTTGATGGGAGGCCTGACGAAAGATCAACACGATACTAGCCAAAATTATCCGATCTGACGATAGATCAGGACAATTTTTTGGCGTTTTTTTCTGCTGTTTCGCGACGATCAGTGCAGGGTTCGTCCATCTCCCGGCAAGGTATCGATGTGAAGCGGTGCCCAATGGCGGGGACGCGCACCCGGGAAATCCAGGCTAGCCCAGGTGCCGGCGAGGGGCGGAGCGCCCGACAGCCAGGCCACCAGCGCCTGGCGGAAGCTGGCCAGAAACGCTTCGCGCTCAGGGGTTTCCCCCATGAAGAACGAAAATCCTGCATAGAGACCCCGGGCATACTCCTGCCAACCGGCGTAGTGCTCCGACGCCAACTGGTGCGCACGCTCCAGCAGTGCCAGGAAGTCCTGCTGAGCCAGCCAGCCCAGCTGGCGCCCGGCGATCGCCAGGTCGACCGCCTGGGCCAGGTCCCAGGCACACATGTCGACGTCATTGCACTGGTCGGCGTTGTCACGTACCCGCAGCAGGCGCTCCAGATGATTGCGCTCTTCCTCGTTGCACTCACCGGACTCCAGGGTCGCAATCTCGGAATTCAGGCGCGCGCTGTTGAGGGTGTAGGGCGCGTAGTTGATCTGATATTCCTGGCGATCACCGGCGTCCAGCAGAAAGCGCACGAAATCGATCAGCTCGGTGGCGGAGTGCAGGCCGTAGTGTCCATCGATCCACTCCAGGATCGAAGCCCCTTCCCGGTCGCTTTCCGGCTGCGGCAGGCTCCAGGCGGCGGTGTTCAAGGGTCCCACCAGCGACAGCGCGGTAAAGTGCATCAGGCTCGGACGCTCGCCAGGCTCGCGCCAATCGCCGCTGCGCCACTCGAGCCAGTGGAACAGGCTACCCGGATCGTCCAGGTGCCAGCGAATCTCGTAGGTCAAGGAAGGCTGATCCGGTTCCGGCAACAGCGCATCCCAGGTCGCCCAGGCCTCGAGCAGGCGCTTGGGGGTGCTGTAGAACCGACACAGCACATCGCGCAGGGACGCCGCCATATCGGTCAGGCTGTCCTCGTCGAACTGCTCACTGTCCATGCTCATCAGCAAGTAGAAGGCATACTTCTCGGCCATATGGATGGTCGCCGAATGGCGGGTCGCCCTGGCCAGGCCATCACGACCTGCCAGATCCGCCTGGGGCGCATCACCAAAGGGGGTTCTGGCCGATGGCAGCGCTCGATGCGCCGCGTCAGCCGCCAGCTGATTGAGATGATGGGCCTGGGCCGGCAGCCAGTAGCGCACCAGTGAGCGGGCGCCCTCGTCGGGGTGCAGATCGAGGGTCTCCGCCAGGTACTTGCGCGCCTCGTCACGACGCGCCTGGGGCAGCGGCGGAGTCGGCCCCTGACGTGCCGCCAGCTCGGGTTCACGCACCGAGGCCAGCGCCAGCACCCAGTGGCGAGGCGAGGCGCGCCACTGCCTGGCCGCCTGGCGTGATGCCTCGACCTGCTCCTGGTCGAGCAACTCCTGCAACGAGCCATGCCAAGGGCTCACCGGCGATCCCATCAGCAACTGCCAGTCGGCTGCCAGGGTCGGCAGTCGGTCCTGACCTTCGAACAGACCACGGCCGCGCTGATAGGAGCGCGCCAGGGCGCTCCAGTCACTGTAGCGACGCTGGACCAGATCGCCTGCGTGATGCGCCAGCAGCGACGCTTCCTGGGGTGTCAGCCAGCCGATGCAGCTACCGGCCCAGGCCAGATCCACCGCCCTCAGCCAGTCCCAGGCGGCCCACTCCAGCGGCTCCCCCTGATCCACGTAGCGGCACAGAAGGCGGCCGTATGGGCGCTCCTGAGGCGCCAGCCCCTCACACCAGGCCTGGCGTTCGCCGGCACTGACGGCCATCAACCGCGCGGCGTCGATATCCCAGCCCTGGCGATCGCCCTGACTGGTCAGCCACAGCAAGGCGCGCTTGAGATCCTCGGCGCCATGAATCTGCCAGACTTCCCCCAGCCAGGCCTCGACCCCGTCCCAGTCATCGATGCTGGCCGGCGTCATCAGTACCGGCGAGAAGGCCGCCCGCAATCGCCAGACACGATCTTCCGGGCTGTCGGGCCAGAGAGCGGCGGCAGGCTCGCGACTCAGCGCAGTGCCGAGCAACGGCCAGGTGATGCCGGCGCCCTCGCCTTCCAGCTTCGACAGCGCCCGGCAGGTATCGAGCAAGCCCTCATCGCCGCGAAGCCAGCCTTCGCCGCTGCGGGAGGTGCAGAGTGCCTCCAGCCATTCATCCAGGCTTGCGTGACGATGGTGGATGTCGCTGCACAGGCGTGCTGCCCAGCCACGACTCACCTCGGCCGACATCCATCCCGACGCCCCTGCCAGGGCCACCAGCTCAAGCGCTCCCAACAGGTGGGAGGCAGGCACCGTGTTCGCAGCATTGAGCTCGAGCAGGCGCCACCCCAGTTCGCCCCGGTCGGGGATCTCGAGGGCGGCCAATCGCTCACGTGCCGCCTCTTCAGGCAGCATCAAGGGGTCAGGCATAAAGGCCCAGTCGCACAGCACCAGTTGCTGAGCCCACCAGGCATTGAGCGGATCAACCAAGTCTCACCTCGCAGAAACACGGAGTCAGGCCAGCCCGGTCCGGCCTGACACAAGGCGCCAAGGACCATCGCTTCGGGCAGCTAGAAGTCGGCGACACAGTGTACCGGAAACTGTTCGCCACGCCGATGGCGATTGTTGCCGATAGATCTTCCAGACCTGGGTCTCGAGGGCCCGGCAAGCCTCATCGATGCATTCTTCGAACGGGCGTAAAAAATTCCGATCACAGCCCTTGGCGAGATGTTTCAAATAATGCACACTCGTCAATCATGACATAACACCCCTCTTCTCTGACCCTTTCCGGAGCTCCCGCATGTCCCACGTTCAGGACCTGATCATCGACAAGGCGTACATCGGCGGCCAGTGGCGTGACGCCGATCGCCACTTCAGCGTCACCAATCCCGCCACCGGCGAGACCCTGGCCGAGGTGCCGGACTTGAACGCCGAGGAAGTCCGCGAAGCCATCGGTGCCGCCGATGCGGCCTGGGCCGGCTGGAAGCGCAAGACCGCCAAGGAACGCTCGGCCCTGCTGCGCGCCTGGTTCAACAGCATCATGGACCACCAGGAAGCCCTGGCCGAACTGATGACCCGTGAACAGGGCAAGCCGCTGGCCGAGTCCCGTGGCGAGGTCGCCTACGGCGCTGCCTTCGTCGAGTTCTACGCCGAGGAAGCCAAGCGTGTGGCTGGCGAGACCCTGCCGGGCCACGGACCCGACAAGCGTATCCTGGTGTTCCGCGAGCCGGTCGGTGTGGTCGCCGCCATTACCCCCTGGAACTTCCCGCTGGCGATGATCACCCGCAAGTGCGCTCCGGCCATGGCCGCCGGCTGCACCGTGGTGGTCAAGCCGGCCGAGGCCACCCCGCTGACCGCCCTGGCGCTGGCCAAGCTCGCTGAAGACGTGGGCATCCCCGCCGGCGTGCTCAACGTGGTGACCTCGAGCTCCCCGCGCGAAGTCGGCCCGGTACTGACCGGCGATGCCCGAGTGCGCAAGGTGTCCTTCACCGGCTCCACCCCGGTGGGCAAGATCCTGCTGGCCCAGTGCGCCGACACCGTGAAGAAGGCCTCCATGGAGCTTGGCGGCAACGCGCCCTTTATCGTCTTCGATGACGCCGACCTGGACGCCGCCGTCGAGGGTGCCATCGCCTCCAAGTACCGCAACTCCGGCCAGACCTGCGTATGCACCAACCGCTTCCTGGTTCAGGACGGCGTCTACGATGCCTTTGTCGAGAAGCTGGCCAAGCGCGTGGGCGAGCTGAAGGTCGGCAACGGCCTCGAGGACGGTGTGGTTCAGGGTCCCCTGATCAACTCGGCAGCGGTGGACAAGGTGCAGTCGCACATCGCTGACGCCCTCGACAACGGTGCCCGCCTGGTCGCCGGCGGTGAGGCCCTGGAGGGCACCTTCTTCCAGCCCACGGTACTGGCCGACGTGACCACCGACATGCGTGTCGCCCGGGAAGAGACCTTCGGGCCGCTGGCCCCGGTGTTCCGCTTCTCCAGCGACGACGAAGCCATCGCCATGGCCAACGACACCGAATTCGGTCTGGCCGCCTACTTCTATGCCACCGACTATCGCCGTATCTGGCGCACCATGGAACAACTCGAGTACGGCATGGTCGCCATCAATGAGGGCATCCTCTCTACCGAGCTCGCCCCCTTCGGCGGCGTCAAGGAATCGGGTCTCGGTCGCGAAGGTTCACGCCATGGCCTCGATGAGTACACAGAGCTGAAGTACGCCTGTGTCGGCGGCCTCTAAGGGCCAGCCCCGTCTCCCCGGGGCACGCCCTGCGTGTCCCGGACCTAGCGTCTACCCTATACATTCAGTGCCCTCAAAGGAGTCACGACATGAATAACGCTCAGCTGAACGAACTCAAGGACAAGTACGTCGCCAAGGGCGCGGCCAGCCCCGCCACCGCCTTCGCCGACCGCGCCAAGAACGCCGAACTGTGGGATGCCGATGGCAACCGCTTCATCGACTTCGCCGGCGGTATCGGCGTGCTCAACATCGGTCACTGCCACCCCAAGGTGGTGCAGGCGGTCAAGGACCAGCTCGACAAGGTGATGCACACCTGCCAGACCGTGATGCCCTACGAGGGCTACGTGAAGGTCGCCGAAAAGCTCGCAGAGATCACCCCGGTGCGCGGTGAGGCCAAGGTGATGCTGGCCAACTCCGGCGCCGAGGCGCTGGAAAACGCGGTCAAGATCGCCCGCGCCGCCACCGGCCGCAACAACGTCATCTGCTTCGACGGCGGCTACCATGGCCGTACCTTCATGACCATGGCGATGAACGGCAAGGTTGCCCCCTACGCCAGCGACTTCGGCACCATGCCGGGCTGCGTGTTCCGCGCCGGCTACCCGGTGGCCGAGCACGGCATCAGCGAGGAAGAGGCGGTGCGTCGCCTCAAGATGGTGCTGAAGACCGACGCCAACCCCAAGGATACCGCCGCCATCGTGCTCGAGCCGGTACTGGGTGAAGGCGGCTTCTACCCCGCGCCGCAGAGCTTCCTCGAGAAGATCCGCGAGATCTGTGACGAACACGGCATCCTGATGATCGTCGACGAGGTCCAGAGCGGCTTCGGTCGTACCGGCAAGATGTTCGCCATCGAGCACAGCGGCGTGAAGCCGGACCTGATGACCATGGCCAAGAGCATGGCCGCAGGCATGCCGATCTCCGCCGTGGTCGGCACCGCCGAGCACATGGACGCCTCCGGCGGCAACTCGCTGGGCGGCACCTACTCCGGCAGCCCGGTGTCCTGCGCCGCGACCCTGGCGGTGATGGAGGTGTTCGAGGAAGAGGACATCCTGGCCAAGAGCCAGGCGCTGGGCGACAAGCTGGCCAAGCGTTTTGCCCAGTGGGCGAGCGACTTCGACGCCGTGGTCCACCCGCGCAACCTGGGTTCCATGGCCGCCTTTGAACTCAACGGCAAGGACGGTCAGCCGGCTCCGGATCTCGCCGCCGCCCTGTGCAAGCGTGCCCGGGAGCAGGGCCTGATCCTGCTGTCCTGCGGCATGTTCGGCAACACCATCCGCTTCTTGATGCCGGTCACCATCGAGGACAAGGTACTCGAGGAAGGCCTGGACATCGTCGAGCAGAACCTCAAGGCCCTGGTCGGCAGCGAAGCCGCCGCCACCGCCTGATCGTGAAGCCTTGACGGCCTGAGCCGTCAGCCGATGACGCCACCGGCCCCGCCGGTGGCGTCGTCGTTTGTGGGGGTTGGCAACACTATGCCGAATCAAGCTAGGGTAAGGGTCCATCCATGGACGCGAGGGACCCGACCATGCAAGAGGACGAACTGGGCATTCTGGGCGTTGCCGCGCTGACGGAGCACTATCGCAGTGGCGACGCCTCCCCCCTGGAAGCCACCCGGGCGGCGCTTGCGCGCATCGAGCGCTTCAACGACGCCGTCAATGCCTACACCTACGTCGACGCCGAGGGTGCCGAAAAGGCGGCCAAGGCGTCGGCACGTCGCTGGGGCCAGGGCAAGCCGCTGAGTCCGATCGACGGTGTTCCGGTCTCGCTCAAGGATCTGACCAACGTGGCCGGCATGCCGACGTCCAACGGCTCGCTGCTGGGTTCAAGCGAGCCCTGCGATGCCGACGCGCCACCGGCGAAACGCCTGAGAGAGGCCGGCGCCATCCTGCTGGGCAAGACCAACACCCCGGAAGACGGCTGGAAGGCGGTCACCGACAATCGGGTGTTCGGCGCCACCTGCAACCCCTGGGATACCCGCCTGACCGCGGGAGGCTCGTCCGGCGGTGCTGCCGCCGCAGCGGCCCTAAACATGGGGGTGTTGCACCAGGGCGGCGACTCCGGCGGCTCGATCCGCATTCCTGCCGCCTTCTGCGGGGTGTTCGGCTTCAAGCCGACCTTCGGCTGGACGCCCCAGTGGCCGCCGGCGGAAGAACCGACGCTGTCCCATATCGGGCCCATCGCCCGCAGCGTCGACGACGCCGTGGCGATGCTCAATGTCATTGGCCGCTACGACTATGTCGATCCCTACGCCACCCGGGGCCAGCCGGAGGACTGGGGCCAGGATATCGGCAAGGGGCTCGAGGGACTGCGCATCGCCTTTTCCACCGATCTGGGCTTCGCCGAGGTGGACCCTCAGGTCGCTACACGGGTCAGAGAAGCGGCGGATCGCATGCGGGATCTGGACGCGGAGATCTGCGAGGTGGATCCAGAGCTGCCCTCGCCGCTATGGATCTTTCAGCGGCTGTGGTTCACCGCCTCGCTGGAGATGGTCTCGCAGCTCAGCGACAGCGAACGCGCCAAGCTGGACCCCGGCCTCTACGAGAACGCCCTGCGCGCAGAAGAGTGGAAGGCCGTGGAGCTGTTTCGCGCCCAGGCGGCCCGAGCCGAGCTGACCATGCGTCTTGAGCAGTTCAACCAGGACTACCACCTGCTGATGACGCCCTCGGTGCCGATCAGCCCCTTCGAGATCAACCACCAGGTGCCGCCGGGTAGCCAGATGCGCGACTGGGAGGAGTGGGCGCCGTTCTCCTACCCCTTCAACCTGAGCCAGCAGCCGGCCGCCTCGGTACCCTGCGGTTTCACCGACCGTGGCCTGCCGGTGGGTTTCCAGCTGGCCGGCGGCAAGTTCGACGACGCCCGGGTACTGCGCGCCTGCCACGC
Source organism: Halomonas sp. OfavH-34-E (assembly GCF_024124525.1). Taxonomy (NCBI): domain Bacteria; kingdom Pseudomonadati; phylum Pseudomonadota; class Gammaproteobacteria; order Oceanospirillales; family Halomonadaceae; genus Halomonas; species Halomonas sp. OfavH-34-E. The sequence goes on from NZ_JAMXRY010000004.1 coordinate 80,458, forward strand.
CTTTCTCGAGGCACATCCCCCGCGCTTCCCGACCCTGCCGGACCCGGCCCAGCGCGCCGGCTGAGCGGTGCATCAGGCCCCTGGCAGGGGCCAGCTACGACAAGGGCCCGGTGCAGTGCACCGGGCCCCTTGCGATGACGGCGAGTCGCCGCCATTCGGTCGCTGATCAGAGCGCGCTAACCGCGTAGCTTGCCCACACCCCACAGCAGCACCACGGCACCCACCACCGCTGTGACCAGTGAACCGATAAAGCCGCCGCTGGACAGCCCCACCAGGCTGAACAGCAGGCCGCCAATCAGGGCACCCACCACGCCGACGCCGATGTTGCCGAGCAGGCCGAAGCCGCCGCCACGCATGATGTTGCCCGCGATCCAGCCCGCCAGACCACCGATGATCAACCACGCGATAAAGCTCATTGCGTTCTCCTTTCGTCACTGAATGGAAACTTGCGAATCATTCACCCTCGCTCCTTCGACCAAATCCCTTGACCAGGGCGCGAGGTGCCGCGTCGATCGCCCGGGGACGATCTTCACCGTTCACAGCTATACCATTACATCAATGCATACGAAAGTAGGGATATGTCACGTAATGTGAGACGCGACAGCACGAATACCGTCCGGTGACGCTGGGTCAGCGCCGATGACAGGCCCTTCGTCGCGGCTAGAATCGGTTGCCGGGCTGGGCAAGAAAGGCCAGTTCCTCGGCGGTGGACGCTCGTCCCAGCGCCTCATTGCGCTGAGGATAGCGACCAAAACGCACCAGCACCTCGCGGTGGCGATGCTCGTGGTGCAGGTTGTGCTCGAGTCCCGGTTGGTCGAACAGGCGCAGCGCCTCGTCGTGCACACGCAACGACTCGCTGTGCATATAGGGCATGTACAGGAAGGCTCGCCAGGGAGGATCGAGCACCCGATCTGCGCGCTGGGACACCGCCTCCTGGGCCAGTACCAGGGCCTGACCGTCACAGGCGAAGGCTCGCGGCTCGCCGCGGTAGATGTTGCGAGAGAACTGATCGAGCACCAGGATTTCCGCCAGCCGCCCGCGGGCCGAGGTACGCCACTGCCAGGTCTCGCCGGCGGCCGCCGCCGCCACGGTCGCACCGAAGTCATGGCGGATACGGCCATCCAGCGCATCATCCTTGGCAAACCACTGTTTTGGTGTCAGCGTCTGAAACCAGAACTCGATCACTTCGTCGGCTCGCACCACCCTGTCGGTCATGGCAGACTCCCCTTCGCTCGCTTGTGACCCAGGCGGCCGCGCCCTTTCGCTCGCGGGTTCCGCCACGTCGCCTCTCTGCCACAGGATGCCCAGGGACAGCCCATGACCTCGTTTGAACTGCTTCGATCGCTCGCCGTGGTGTTTCATCTCACGGGCTTGCTGGTCTGCCTGCTCGGCCTTCACCTGGCACGCCACCCGCAGCGCCGATGGCCCGGTCGTGCACTGGCCCTGTGCGGCTTTATCATCGCGGCAACGCCGACACTGCTGCAACTGTTCGGCATCATCGAGCCTGTGCCGATTTCAGCAGCTCCGCCAAACTGACCCGCTGCGACAAAAGACGTATGGCTCGCCACGGCGAGCCGATTAGACTTGCGATCACGTAGTTGGAATACGCAACCGTCGGTTAACTTAATCCTTTAAGTTCGACGTCTTTCTGGAAAAAGACGAAGACTTTCGGAATTTCCACCGACTTGACGTCAATGCGACACTGCGCGAACCCGCGCTGCTTCAGCGCCAAAAGATGCACTGCAGCAGGCAGGATGACGCAAGCGCTGCAAAGATACTTCCTGGGTGTCGGCGCCACTGGTCTGCCAGCTGGCGCTCGGCACGGACATCGACCCAAGTGCGGTAATCGCCATGCCCCCTGTGGGAGGTGGCTCACGACCACGCCGCACCGGACAACGACCGCAAGGATGACACCATGCCCCTACTCACCTTCGCGTCCTTCCTGTTCTTTACAGGACTGGTCGCCTTCATCACCTGGCGCATCACCCGCCGTGACGACCATTCAAGCACCAGCGGCTTCTTCCTGGCGGGCCGCAGCCTGACCTTCCCGCTGATCGCCGGCTCGCTGTTGATGACCAACCTGTCCACCGAGCAGATGGTCGGCCTCAACGGCTCCGCCTTCACCGATGGCCTCAGCGTGATGGCCTGGGAGGTGGTGGCGGTCATGGCGCTGGTGGCGCTGGCGCTGTTCTTCCTGCCGCGCTTTCTGAAAAGCGGCATCGCCACCCTGCCCCAGTTGCTGGAGATTCGCTTCGACAAGGGCACCCAGCTGATCACCAACGTGATCTTTCTGATCGCCTACGCGGTGGTACTGCTGCCGATCATCCTCTACTCCGGCGCCATCGGCCTGCAGGGCATGCTCGACCTGTCCGGGCTCACCGGCATCGAATCCAGCACCACCCTGCTGTGGCTGACGGTGTGGATCGTCGGCATCATCGGCTCCATCTATGCCCTGTTCGGGGGCCTGCGCACCGTTGCCGTGTCGGATACCCTCAATGGCGTCGGCCTGTTGATCGGTGGCTTCGTGATCGTCTACTTCGGCCTTCAGGCGGTCAGCGACAGCGGCGGTGTGCTCGCCGGCTGGGAGATCCTCAAGGAATCCAACCCCGACAAGATGAACTCCATCGGTGGCAGCGAGCAGAGCGTCCCCTTCTTCACCCTGTTCACCGGCGTCTTCCTGATCAACGTCTTCTACTGGACCACCAACCAGCAGATCATCCAGCGGACCTTCGCCGCCAAGAACCTGGCCGAGGGCCAGAAGGGCGTGCTGCTGACCGGCTTCTTCAAGCTGCTGGGGCCCCTGTACCTGGTCCTGCCGGGCATCATCGCCTACCACCTGTACGCCGATCAGGGCGTCAAGGCTGACGCGGCCTACGGCCACCTGGTGTTCAACGTGCTGCCGGCGCCGCTCACCGGCTTCTTCGCCGCGGTGATGGTCGGCGCCATCCTGTCTTCCTTCAACTCGGCGCTGAACTCCACCACCACCCTGTTCAGTCTGGGCCTCTACAAGGCGGTCCTGAAGAAGGACGCCACCGAGGCTCAGGTGGTCAAGTCGAGCCAGGTGTTCGGCTGGATCATGGCCATCTCCGCGATGATCATCGCGCCTCTGCTGGCCGGTCAGGAGAGCCTGTTCGGCTACCTGCAGAAGATGAACGCCATCTACTTCATCCCCATCCTGGCGGTGGTGGTGGTCGGCCTGCTGACCCGTCGGGTTCCCCCCATGGCGGCCAAGATCGCCCTGGTGGGTGGCTGCCTGGCCATCTTCTGTGGCTACTTCATCCCGCCCTTCAACAAGCTGCCGGTGATCATGCACGAGTTCCACTTCGTCGCCCTGGTGTTCGTGCTGCTGGTGGCATTGATGCTGGTGATCGGCAAGCTGCGCCCGCGCGCCGAGGCCTGGAAGCAGGAGGACGTGGGCGCCGTCGACCTGACGCCCTGGAAGGGCGCCGTGCCGGCGGGCATCGTGTTGGTGATCCTGGTCATCGCCATCTACCTGGCCTTTGCCGGCTGATGCTCCCGATCTCCGACGGACCAGAACCTGACGGTCACCACGGTCTGCTCTGACCACGACGCCCCGCCCTGTCAAGGCGGGGCGTCGTCGTTGTGGACACCATATGTCCATATCGGTGGGGTAATGGTCCTTGCCGACATTCCTGACCTCCCCCAGACTCCAGAGACTCGCTGTCGCGCCGTTGTCAGGTGCGTCCCCCCTTCTCTGGAGCCCCCATCGTGACCACGACTCGAAACGTCGCCCTGCTGGCCTACCCCGACTGTCAGATGCTCGACGTCAGCGGCCCCTGGCAGGTCTTCGCCAGCGCCAACTACGTGCTGGGCAAGACTGCCTACCGGCTACGTCTAATCGGCCGAAGTGCGAGCGAACTGGTCACCAACGGCGGTCTGCGACTGCTGCCGGATCTTGACTGGGAAGGGTGGGAGAGCGAACTCGACGAGGCCCCCGATGCTGGCGGCAACGGCCGCGACCTGACCACCCTGCTCATCGCCGGGGGCCACGGCGTCTTCGTCCAGTGCCAGCAACAGCGCTGGCGCGAACGACTGACGCGGGTGGCGCCGCACCTCGGGCGCCTGGGCGCCGTCTGCACCGGCGCCTTCCTGCTGGCCGATGCTGGCCTGCTCGACGGACGCAGCGCCACCACCCACTGGCGCCACTGTCGACGGCTTGCCGACGACTTTCCGCAGGTAAGAGTCCAGGCCGATGCGCTCTACGTCCATGACGGCGGGCGCTACACCAGCGCCGGGGTCACCGCCGGCATCGACCTGGCGCTGTCGCTGGTCGAGAGTGATCTGGGCGCAGAAGCCGCCGCAGCGGTGGCCCGCGAACTGGTGATGTTCCTCCATCGCCCCGGCGGCCAGTCCCAGTTCAGCGAACTGCTGTCGCGCCAGCATCGTTGCGGCCCCCGTCTGCGCCCCTTGATCGATCGGCTGCACGCCGACCCCGGCGGCTCCTTCGATCTGGAGAGCATGGCCGACAGCCTGAAGATCACCCCACGCCACCTGACCCGGCTGTTTCGCCACCACCTGGACACCAGTCCCGGCGAGTACCTCACCGGACTGCGCCTGGAGGCGGCTCGGCGCGAACTGGTGCGTGGCGAAACCTCGCTGGAACGCCTCGCTTCACGTTGGCACCTGGGCACCAGCGAACAACTGAGACGCCAGTTCCATCGCCACTATGGCGTTTCGCCATCGGTCTACCGTGCGCGCTTCGGCGCCGATTCAGCGAACCATCGCTGAGCTACCGCCTCAGTCTTTTTTATCCACGACCTTCATTACCGGAGACTCCGCCATGCCCCCTGTGACTTCATCCCGCCTCCCCGGCGGTGTGCTTCTGCTGTCGCTGTGTCAGGCGCTGCTGGTGAGCGGCAACATTCTGTTGATCGCCGTCTCGCCGCTGATCGGCCAGAGCCTGGCGCCCTCGCCCTGGCTGTCCACCCTGCCGGTGGCGACTCAGTGGCTGGGGTTGATGCTCGCCACCCTGCCGGCCTCCTTGATCATGGGCCGATTGGGGCGCAAGCGAGGCTTCGTGATCGGCAACCTGATCGGCTTCGCCGGCACGGTAGCCGCCTACCTGGCGCTGCTGGCCAATCACTTCGCCGCCTTCGCCGTGGCGACCATGGCAATTGGCGTGGGCATCGGCTTCGGTCAGCTCTATCGCTTCGCGGCGATCGAGCTGGCCCCGAGCGGCGCCAGGGACAGGGCCATCGGTCTGGTCATGGGCGGTGGTGTGCTGGCCGCCTTCTTCGGCCCCTGGCTTGCGCGTATCAGTCAGGATGCTGTCACGACGCCCTTTCTCGGAAGCTTTGTCGGCCTGGGAGCGCTCTACCTCATCGCCCTGGCCCTGTTGCTGGTGGTACCTTTGCCCCCGCTGGACCCGAGCACCCGTCATGGCAAGAGACGTCCGCTCGGGGAGCTGCTGGCACAGCCCAAGCTTTGGCTTGCGGTACTCGCCGCCATGATCGGCTACGGCGTGATGAACCTGGCCATGACCGCTACCCCCCTGGCCATGGCCTCCGATGGCCACGCCTTTCACCACGTCTCGATGACGATTCAGTGGCATGTGCTGGCGATGTTCGCGCCCTCGTTCTTCACCGGCCAACTGACCCAGCGGTTCGGCACGACACGCATGATCGCGCTGGGTTGTGTGCTGCTTTGCGCCAGTGCCCTCAGCGCCCTGGCACCCTCCAGCCTGGCGGGCTTCAATGTCACTTTGATCCTGCTGGGACTGGGCTGGAACTTTACCTTTCTGCCGGCCACTGGCCTTCTGACCGAGTGTCACCTGCCCGCAGAAAAGGCCCGTGTTCAGGCCGCCAATGAGTTCCTGGTGTTCTCCACTGCGGCGATCACCGCCCTGGCGGCCGGCCCGCTGATCCAGTGGCTTGGCTGGCAGACGCTCAATCTGTGGCTGTTGCCGATGGCTGCCCTGCCGCTGATACTGATCGCGGCGCAGCGTCTTGCCTTTGACGCCGGTCGCCCCCAGATTAAGGAATAACTTTCACCGACGGAGTGGCAATGCCAACGGACCTGACCCGTGATCTGATGGACCTGATCGAGCGCGGCCGAGACCGCCAGTTGCGTCTGGCGGTGACCGGGCTATCTCGGGCCGGCAAGACGGCATTCTTGACCTCCCTGGTGGACCAGTTGCGTCACGCCGGGCTCGAGGCGCGGCTCGACCTGCTCTCGGCCAGCCGCGAGGGGCGCCTGCTGGGCGCCCAGCGGGTTTCCCAGCAGGATCTCGCGGTCCCCAGGTTTCCCTTCGACCGAGCCCGCGCCAGCCTCGAGAGCACGCCTCCCGAGTGGCCCCAGCCCACCCGTGGCATCAGCGAGTTGCGCCTGAAGATTCGCTATCGCCCCGGTCGCCAGCAGTGGTTGCGACCCGATACCGCCGAGCTGACCCTGGACCTGTTCGACTATCCTGGCGAGTGGCTGCTCGACCTGCCGCTGCTGGACCACGACTTCCTGAGCTGGAGCCTCGCCCAGTGGGACGCGGCGGGGCCAGCAAGGCGCGCCATGCTGGCCGACTGGGAAAGCGCGGTGCGTGAACTTCGGCTCGACGACGAGGCCGACGAGGCCCGCCTGGCGGAGATCAGCGAGCGCTACGCAGAAGGCCTGCGCGCCGCCAGGGAGGCCGGCTTCTCCGACCTTCAGCCCGGCCGCTTTCTGCTGCCGGGGGAGCTGTCCGGCGCCCCGGTGCTGCAGTTCTTCCCCCTGCCGGGGCTGGAGCAGGCATCGTCCGACGACCTCGAACGGCTGCCCGAGACCAGCGTCTACCGTACCCTGGCCCGACGTTTCAGCTACTACCAGCAACATATCGTCAAGCCGTTCTACCGCGAGCACTTCCGGCGCTTCGATCGCCAGATCGTGCTGGTGGACGTGCTGGGGGCACTGAACGCCGGGCCGGAGCGCTTCGAGGATCTGTCCAAGGCGCTCCATCGTCTGATGCAGAGCTTCAACTACGGCCAGCGCAGCCTGTTCTCGCGGCTGTTCACGCCACGCATCGACCGCCTCGCCATCGCCGCCACCAAGGCCGACCATGTGACCCCGGAACAGCATGCCCGCCTGGTCGGGCTGCTCGAGGCGTTGCTGGCCGAACCACTGAAGAACCTCAAGTACGCCAATATTCCGGTCAAGGCCATGTCGCTGGCGGCCATTCGCGCCACCGAGGCCCGCGAAGTCACCCACCAGGGCAGGAAATCCCCCGCGCTCAAGGGCGTCACCCTGGAAGGCGAGCCCTTGCTGGCCTTCCCCGGCGAGGTGCCCAGCCGCCTGCCTGACCCGGCCTTCTGGGATCGCCAGGGGTTCGATTTCACCGCCTTCCGCCCTCAGCCCTCGACCACCGGTGCGCTGCCCCATATTCGCATGGACCTGGCGCTTGACTGGCTGATTGGAGACAAGCTCGCATGACTCGAGATAGCCGTGACGACCCGCGCCCTGCGGTACGCTTCGCCGATGACGACGATGCGCCCTCCGCTGCCGGCGTCGACAACACCACCTTCAGTGACCCGCGTCCGGGCCTGCGCTTCGACGATCACCTGGATAGCCGAGCGCTGACCCCGGCCGAGGCGCCGGAAACCGATACCAAGGTCGACCTCGAGGGCTCTCTGGGACGCCCACGCAAGCGCCGCTGGGGCCTGATAGCAGTGCTGGGAGCGGCGGTGGGGCTAGGCGGCGCCGAGCTGGTGACCGGGGTCCCCGCTACCCTGGCAGGCGGTGACCTGATCGCCACCGGCTGGCAACTGCTGGGACTTGCCACCATCGGCCTTGGCGGGCTCGCCCTGAGTCGGGAGCTGTTTCGCCTCAGGCGCCTCAAGCGCCACGACCAGTTGCGTGAATCCCTGGCCGAATTGCCGTCGCGCTCCCCCAGGGACGCACTGTCGATGGTCAGACGGCTCAAGCATCAGCTGGCCCTCGGCGACGACGATCCCCATTGGCTGGCCTTCGAGGCGGCCCGTGAAGACCACCACGACGGCCGTGACCTGCAGGCGCTGGTGGCCCACCATCTGCTCGCCCCCCGTGACCGGGAAGCGCGCCGGCTGATCTCGCGCATGAGCGGAGAAACCGCCGTGATGGTGGCGGTCAGCCCGCTGACCCTGGTCGACATGGCACTGGTGGCCTGGCGCCACCTGGCGATGATCGATCGCCTGTGCCGACTCTACGGATTGGAGCTGGGCTACGCCGCCCGGGTACGCCTGCTGCGCAGCGTGCTCTATCAGATGGCCTTCGCCGGCGCCACCGAGCTTGCCGCCGACGCCAGCATGCAGATGCTGTCGCTGGACCTGGCCGGGCGGCTGTCCACCCGCGCCGCCCAGGGCCTCGGCGTGGGGCTGCTGGGGGCACGTCTGGGACTGCGCACCCAGCGTCTGGTGCGCCCGCTGGCCTTCGACCCTGACGAGCGCCCCCGAGTGGCGGACCTGCGCCGCGATCTGTGGCGCCAGCTCAGGCGCATGGAGGCACCGAAGAAGGACGCCTGACGGCCCAGGATGGTGTGGAGCGCCGGCCGTGACATGGCATCGGCCGGCGCCGAAGACAGATGCCTAGCGATCCAGCCGCTCGAGCACTTCCATGACTTCCTGACAGGCGCCCATGGTGTGGTAGTCGACCTTGCCGGCAGGGCTCTTCAGGTTGTCGTAACGACGATTGTCCGGCGTCAGGATACGCACCCAGGCGCCATGGTGGTGGTCGATCATGTGCTGCCAACTGTAGTCCCACAGCCGCTGGTACCAGCGTCGATAGCTGGCCTTGCCAGTGACCTCCCAGAGCACGGCGGCCGCGGCGAAGCTCTCCGCCTGGACCCAGAAGTACTTGTCGCCGTCACATACCTGCCCGTCAAGATCCAGGCCATAGACCAGGCCGCCATGGGTCCTGTCCCAGCCCGCTTCGCAGGCGCTCGAGAACAACCGCTCGGCGGTGGGGATCAACCAGGCATCATCGCGATAGCGTGCCAGCAGCACCAGCAGCTTGGCCCATTCGGTCTGGTGGCCCACCTGATAGCCCCAGGGACGGAACAGATGCTTGGGATCGTCGCGGTTGTAGTCGAAGTCGCGCTGCCATTGGCGGTTGTAGTGCTCCCAGATCCAGCCATGGGGATGGTCATCGCTGGCCTTGGTGATCGCGCGGGCGATGGCCATGGCCTGGTCCAGATAGGGGATCTCGCCGGTGGCCTCGAAGGCGGCGATCAGCGACTCACAACCATGCATGTTGGCGTTCTGGCCGCGATAGTCGCTGAGATTCCAGTGCTCATCTGCTTCATCGGCGAAGCGCTGCCACTGGGGTTCCCAGAAGCGCTTGTCGAGCATGGCGTGTACCCGACCGATACCCTCGTAGGCTTCATCGATGCTGGCGCGATAGGCCTCGGCGTAGGCCAGCAACACGAAGGCCAGGCCGTAACAGTGATGGGTGGGGTCTTCGACCTTTCCATCGCGCAGGGTCCAGGCGTAGCCCTGATGGCGCGTCTGGAAGTGGGCCTTTTCGAGATAGGCCAGACCATGGCGGGCCCAGTGTAGATACTCGGGATTGCCGGTCTGGCGAGCAAAGCGTGCATAGGTCACCACGAAACGTGTACTGGAGACCAGATGCCGATGTCCGGCGTCGACGATGTGGCCATCGTCACGAAAATACTGGAAGAAACCGCCGTGCGGATCGATCGCCCGCGGATGATAGAACGCCATGGTGTCGCGCACATGGCGATCGAGAAACATCGGGTCAAATCCGTTCATCACTGCCTCCTGTTACAGGGGATGCAAGACCTCGGTATGACGGCGCTAGCCCGCCGCCCCACCACTGCCCCAAGTGTGGCCTCAGTGTAGCGCGCTGCCTTTGCCTCGGCCGCCCGTCAACCGTCCAGCCCAAACCGCTGCCGCAGGTGCTGAGCCACCGCTGCCTCGGCGTGGTGACCGATCACGCGGGCCTCGGGCAGGTCCTCGGCCAGCCTGGGATGGGCGTTGGCCATCACCTGGGCCTCGCCGGCCAGCGCCAGCATCTCCAGATCATTGAGGTTGTCGCCGAAGGCCAGGCAACGGGTGGCGGGGATGCCGAGGTCGTCAAGCAGTGCCGAGACGGCGGTGCCCTTGTTGACCCCGGCGGCCATGATCTCCAGCGAATGACTCATCGAGTAGGTGATGTGAAGCGCCTCCCCTGCCGCTTCCCGGGCGCCGGCTTCGATGTCGGCGAGCAGACTGGGGTCACCGATATAGAGCACCTTGCCGACCCCCTGGACGTCCATCTCTCCCGGTCCCTCTACCCGGTAGCCAAAGCCGGTGGCCTCGTGCAGCGACAGCAGGCCCGGGGCGTGATCATCGATCACCCAGGCCTCGTCGCGGTACATGTTGAGGCGTACGTCGGGATGACGCGGCAGCTGGATCAGCGCCTCGACCAGCTCCGGGGCGAGGTGCGCCGACCGCACGCAGCGGTCGTTCGGGTCCAGTGTCCAGGCGCCGTTGCTGGAGATGATATGGGCGTCCACCCCCAGGCGATCGCGAAAACCGATCATGTCGCGATGATGACGGCCAGAGGCCAGGGCGATACAGTGGCCATCGGTGGCCAGTCGACGCAGCGTCTCGACGGTCAGCTCGGCCAGGTCATGGTTGGCACCCAGCAGGGTACCGTCGAGGTCGGACACGATCAGGTGAGGCAGCATGGCGACTCCGGGTCTTCAGGGGGAACGGGGAAGTCTACACCAGATGGCCAGGCGTAGAACGCCAGCGGCGGCACACCCTGAAGTGTGCCGCCGCTGGCGGTAAGGCGAGATGACCGCAGGTGGCGGGCGCATCACACTCGCCACCTGCCACCCAGCGGGCTACCACTCAGCGGGCTGCCAGCCCTGCCTGGTGCAGACCACCGGCCAGGGCCTCGGCGTCCTTGCCCACCACCAGGTGCCACACGCCATCGGCTACTCGCATCACGCCGTGACAACCCAGCTGCGCCAGCGCCTGCTCGTCCAGCGCACCGTCGCTGCCGACCTCCAGGCGCAGACGGGTCGCCGCCCGGGCTTCCAGCGCGCGAACGTTGTCCGAGCCACCCAGCGCTCGGGTCCAGGCGTCTATCTGCTCGTCATTGAGACTCTTGGCGCTCACCACCTTGGGGACGCCGGTGGCGATAGGTGCGGGGTCGGCGCCCACCGGCGGGGTCCGGCCCTCGGCGGCCATGGCGGCGCGAATCTCATCGGACACGCTGTCGGCGATGGGGCCCAGGATGACCTGGATGCCACCTCCGCCGAGGCGCATGATGCCACGCGAGCCCAGCGCCTTGAGTGCCGGCTCGTCGATCTGCTCCGGCTCCTTGAGCACCAGCCGCAGGCGTGTGGTGCAGGCACCGACGGCCTCGAGGTTGGCGGCACCGCCGAGTGCCGTGACGAAGGCCGGCCCCCGCTCGCCCAGGTCCTCGGCTTGTACCTTGGCGCCCTCGTCCATCGGCTCACGCCCTGGCGTCGGCAGATCGAAGCGCACGATCGCCCAACGGAACAGCACGTAGTAGACGCTACCGATCGCCAGCCCCACCGGCAGCATCAGCCAGCCGTTGGTGGACAGACCGTAGGACAGGGCGTAGTCGAAGGCGCCGGCCGAGAAAGTGAAGCCAAGCTTGACGTCGAGCCACTGCATGATCGCCATGCTCAGCCCGGTCATCAGCGCGTGGAAGGCGTACAACAGCGGCGCCAGGAACATGAAGGTGAACTCGATCGGTTCGGTCACCCCGGTCAGGAAGGCGGTCAGCGCCAGCGACATCAAGAGCCCGCCGACCTGGGCGCGACGGCCCTTGTCTGCGGTGTGGTACATGGCCAGTGCCGCCGCCGGCAGACCGAACATCATCACCGGGAAGAAGCCGGCCATGAAACCACCCGCCGCCGGGTCACCGGCGAAGAAGCGATTGAGGTCACCGGTGGCGTCACCGAAGCTGCCGAACACGAACCACACAAAGCTGTTGAGCACGTGGTGCAGGCCGGTGACGATCAGCAGTCGATTGAGCGCACCATAGACGAACTTGCCAAAGGCGCCGGCGTCGATCAGCCAGTGTCCCAGGGTGTCGATGGCGTGCTGGATCGGCGGCCAGCCCCAGCCGAAGGCGATCCCCAGCACCACCCCGGCAAGGCCGGTGGCGATGGGCACGAAGCGCCGTCCGCCGAAGAAGGCCAGATAGTCGGGCAGTTTTATCGCCTTGAAGCGGTTGTACAGAAGCCCGGCCACGGTACCCATGATGATGCCGGCCAGCACCCCCATGTCGATCTCGGGGTTGAGGCTTTGCAGCACCGCGTCCAGCACCAGATAGCCGATCACCCCGGCGAGCCCCGCCGCGCCGTTGCTGTCGTCGGCAAAGCCGACGGCGAGGCCGATGGCGAAGATCAACGCCAGGTTGGCGAAGATCGCCTGACCGGCGCTGGCGACGAAGGCGATGTCCAGCAGGTCCGGCTGGCCCAGGCGCAGCAGCAGGCCGGCCACCGGCAGCACCGCGATCGGCAGCATCAAGGAGCGCCCGAGCAGCTGAAGCGCCGCCATCAGGCGTGAACCAAAGGAGGTGGTCATGTCAGGATCCTCTCGGGTGTGGGTTCGACGTCGAGGGCGGCGTCCACCAGCGGTGCCAGAGCCTTGCGCACCGAGGCCGCATCGGGCATCGCCAGCAGGGTGTCGATTTCACGCGCGATCACGGCGGCATCAAGCCTGCGCAGGCGGGCCTTGACCGAAGCGATACGCGACGGCTCCACCGACAATTCCGACACGCCCATGGCGACCAGCAGCGGGCCGGCCAGGTCGTCTCCCGCCGCGGCGCCACACACCCCCACCGGGCAGCGGTTGGCGGTGCCCGACAGGGTGGCCTGGATCAGCCGCAGCACTCCGGGATGCAGCACGTCGGCCTGGGCCGCCAGCTGAGAATCCTCGCGGTCCATGGCCAGGCCATACTGGGTCAGGTCATTGGTGCCGATCGACAGGAAGTCCGCGACCTTGGCCATGGCGGCGGAGCACAGCGCTGCGCTGGGCACCTCGATCATGGCGCCGAGCAGCGGCAGTTCGGTCAGCCGCATCTCGGCGGCCAGCGCCTCCATGCGTTCGCGTACCCACTCGAGTTCGCTGGCGTCGCTGACCATCGGCACCATGATGCGCAGATGACGCAAGGGCTTGACCCCAAGCAAGGCCCTCAACTGGGTGTCCAGCAGGGCCGGTTGGGTCTGCCACAGGCGCATGCCGCGCACGCCCAGCGCCGGATTGGGGACGGCGGGCAGGGTGAGGTACGGCAGCTGCTTGTCGGCGCCGATATCCAGAGTACGGATGATCACCGGCCTGGACCCCAGCGCATCGACGCTGGCCTGGTACTCCTGGCGCTGGTCATCTTCTTCGGGCGCGGCGTCACGCCCCAGAAACAGAAATTCCGAGCGCATCAGGCCGACACCATCGGCGCCACAGTCGCTGGCCTGGCGGGCTTCCTCGGCGCTGCCGATATTGGCCGCCACCTCGACCATGCGGTTGTCCCGGGTGACCACCTCCAGGTGAGCCTCGGCGCGTTCTTCCTCGGCGCGCGCCTGGCGGGCGGCGATGTCCGCCACCACCTGATCGCGACGCGCCTGGTCGGGCTCGAGTTCCAGCCGGCCGTTGTCGGCATCCAGCACCACCGCCCGATCCAGACACGACTCGGTCGCTTCCATCAGGCCGCCGCCCATGGCGACCAGGCACGGCAATCCCCTGGCCCTGGCCATGATGGCCACGTGGGAGGTGGTGCCACCAGCGGCCAGGCATATCCCTGCCGGCTTGAGCGCACAGAGATCGACAAAGGTGGACGGTGTCAGATCTTCTGCGACGACGATGGCGCCGGGGGTGATATCACCGAACCCACTGCCCTCGCCTTCGCTGAATTCCAGCATCACCTGGCGTTGCAGATCACGCAGGTCGGCGATCCGCCCGATCAAGATGGGGTTACCAGTGGCCCGCAGCCGATCGGCCTCGGCGTCCAGCGCCTCGCGCCAGGCCTGGCCAGGGCTTAGTCCCTCTTCCAGGCGGCTGATCGACGAGGCCACCAGATCAGGGTCTTCAAGCCACGCCTGGTGCGCCTCGAACACCTCCGCCTCAGCGGTCTGGCCGCTGCGCTCGGCGCGCTCTCGGGCAGCCTCCAGTTGACGCCCGACGCGCTCGAGCGCCTCTTTCAGACGCGGACTTTCCAGCTTGCGCCCCAGCCCTTCCAGCGGTACCTCGGGTAACTTGACCGACAGTGTCGCCAGCGGACCGGTCGCGATCCCGGCGCTGGCGACAAGACCTGCGAGCTGTCCGGCGGGCAGATCGACGCTGGGCGCTGCCGATGATGTGGCGGCCTCCGCCTGCCCTGGGCCATGCCCTTCCGGGGTGGTCAACAGCGCCATCGCTGCCGCCAGGGCCGCGTCGGCCTGACGCCCCTTTACTCTGATGACCACCTCGTCGCCGCACTCGAGGCCCAGGTTCATCAGAGCGCTGACACTATCCGAACTGGCCGTGCGAGCGTCTCGCAGCAGGCTCAGGCTCACCTGGTGATCACGCGCGATGGCACGCAGGCGTGCCGCCGGCCGGGCGTGCAACCCTGACTCGATCGCCAGTACCAGGGAGCGCTCCAGCGCCTGGCCATCGCCGCCTTCTTCATCGGTGACATCATCGGCAAGCCTTTCGGGGCCCAACACCACCAGCGGATCACCGCGCTGGACGATATCGCCGGCACGCAGGTCCAGCGACACCCACTCACGACCTCCGGCATCCAGCACCACCAGTGGTGTCACCAGCGATACCGCCTCGCATACCAGTTGATCCACATCGAAGTAGCACAGCGGCTCGCCCGCCTCGATGCGCTGGCCCAGGCTGACGCAGGGCTCGATGCCCTTGCCTTCGAGGGCGACGGTGTCGAGGCCAAGATGAACCAGTACCTCGACGCCCTCGTCGCTCTTGATGGTGAAGGCGTGATGGGTACGGGCACACTGAATCACCTCGCCGGCGCAGGGCGCGTGCAGGCAACCGCCCAGGGGATCCAGGGCGATGCCCTGGCCGAGGGTACCCTCGGCAAAGACCGGGTCCGGCACGTCGGCCAGGGGGACTACCACCCCCTTGACCGGCGCCACCAGAGTGACATTGCTGGAAGTCATGATCGGCTCCGTATGATTGTCGTAGTGATTAGAGCGTGCAGGTCACCTTGCGCAGGTGCCTCGGTTGATCTGGATCGATACCGCGAGCCTCGGCCAGGCGGGCCACCATCGGATAGAAGCTCTGGATCACCGACAGCGGCTCCAGCGCCTCGTGACCCGCCGAGGTCAATGTCAGATGGCGCTTGGGCACACGGTCGTCGGCGGCCAGCAGCACCTTGGCACCCACGCTCTCGAGCCACTCGGCCAGCTCCAGCAAGCCCTGCTGTTCGGCGCCGGGGGGGGCGAACACCAGTACCGGGTAGCCTGGCTCGATCAGCGCCATGGGGCCGTGCTTGACCTCGGCGCCACTGAAGGGCTCTGCCTGAATGGCGCAGGTTTCCTTGAACTTGAGCGCCGCCTCCTGGGCGATGCCAAGCCCGGTACCCCGGCCGATGACCATCAGCCGATCGGCGTCCTTGAGCGCCTCTACCGCCGGGCTCCAGTCCTGGGCGGCGGCGTCGGTGAGGCGGTCGGGCAGCTCATTGAGCGCCCCCAGCAGCATGGCGCTCTCGTTCCAGTGGGCCATCAGCTGGGCACCGGCGGACAGGGTCGCCAGGAAGCTCTTGGTGGCCGCCACACTCTTCTCTTCACCGGCAAACAGCGGCACTTCCAGATCGCTCGCCCGGCCCAGTGGTGACTCCGGCGTATTGACCAGTGCGATGGTGGTGGCGCCACCCTGCTTCAGCGCCTCCTGGCTCGCCACCAGGTCGGGACTCTGGCCCGACTGGGAGATGGCGATGGACAGCTGGCCGGCCAATCGCCAGGGCGTACGCGACAGGGTCGACAGTGACGGCGGCAGCGAGGCCACCGGAATGCCGCGAGTCTGCATGCACAGGTAGGCGAGATAGCTGGCGGCGTGATCAGAGCTGCCCCTGGCCACGGTGACGGCGCCTGTCGGCGGCTCGGCACGCAGGCGATCACCCAGTTCCCGCAGCACTGTCTGGTTACGCGTCAACTGACCGCGCAGGCGTTCCGGCGCGTTCAGCGCCTCTTCAAGCATGAGTGACATGGGGTTCTCCAGAGACAAGACGACCGTCCAGATGGACAGAGGTAAGGGTGAGTTCGGGGTCGAGGGTCACGATGTCGGCGCGGGCCCCGGCCTCCAGGCGACCGATGTCACGGCGCCCGAGGAAGTCCGCGGGAAAGCGCGACAGCCGATCCGAGGCCTCGGCCAGGCTGAGCCCGACACTGACGAAGTTGCGCAGCGCCTGATCCATGGTCAGGGTGCTGCCGGCCAGGGTGCCGTCGGCCAGACGCACGCCGCCCAGGCACTTGGTCACCTTCTGCTCGCCCAGGCGGTAGTCGCCGTCGGGCATGCCAGCCGCCGCGGTGGAATCGGTCACCGCATAGAGCCGCGGAATACAGCGCAGCGCGGTGCGAATGGCGCCGGGATGTACATGCAGCAGATCGGGAATGATCTCGGCGTACTCGGCGTGGGCCAGCGCCGCCCCGACCATGCCCGGCTTGCGGTGGTGCAGCGCGGTCATGGCGTTGAACAGGTGGGTAAAGCCGCAGGCGCCGTGGGACAGCGCCTCGACACCTTCTTCGTAGCTGCCCAGGGTATGGCCCAGCTGGACGCGCACGCCCTTGTCGGTGAGGTGACGGATCACCTCGCCATGCCCGCTGATTTCCGGTGCCAGGGTGATCAGCAGGATGGGCGCCAACGCCATCAGTTCATCCATTTCGGCGACGCTGGCGACCTGGGCGTGGGCCGGCTGGGCGCCGAGCTTGCCAGGATTGATGAAGGGCCCTTCGAGGTGTACGCCGAGCACCCGGGAAGCCGCGGGGTCCGGGGCTTCCATATAGCCTGAGATCTCGCCCAGCACCGCACGCACCTCTTCCGGGCGCGCGGTCATGGTGGTCGCCAGCAGGCTGGTGGTGCCAAAGCGCAGGTGAGTGCGGGCGAGCGTCGAGACGGCCTCGCGCCCCTCCATGGCGTCGGCTCCGCCACCACCATGCACGTGCAGGTCGACGAAGCCAGGGATCAGCCGAGGGGCATCATTGGTAGAGGGGTCCACGGGCGAGCCCTCGATGGCGGCGATCCGGCCCTGTTCCAGCCGAATCTCACCCAGGCGCCAGCCCTCGGGGGTCAGCACGTTGCCGGCAAGGCGGGTGGGAGCGGTACTCATGGCGGTCTCCTAGCGGGCGAGTTCGACGGTGAAGTCGTAGTAGTCGGTACGGCAGTAGGTGGTGGTCAGCTCCGCCGGGGTGTCGTCGGCCAGGTAGCCCAGCCGCGTCACCTTGAGCAGAGCCTGGCCTTCGGCCACCTGGGCAAGCCCGGCGAGTTCGGCGTCGGCATTGACCGCGGTGACCTGCTGACGGGCACGCACGATGGGGCGACCAGCCTGCTCGAGCCATTGATACAGCGAGACGTCGACCGCCATGGGGTCCGGCAGCACCGTGACCGGCAGGCAGCTCTCCTCCACCGCCATCACCACGTCATCGGCCAGACGCAGGCGCTTGAGTCGCGACACCTGGGCATTGCTCGACAATCCCAGGCGTAGATTCTCCTCGGAGCTCGGCTGGCAGCGCTCGCGTCGCAGCCACTCGGAGCGCGGCGAAAACCCCCGCTGGATCAGCATGTCGCTGAAACTCGCCAGCCGGGTCAGCGGCTGATCCATGCTGGGGCGAATAAAGGTGCCGGAGCCGCGGTCGCGTCGGATCAGGCCGCTTTCCTCCAGCTGGTCGAGGGCCTTGCGCGCCGTGATGCGTGACACCGCCAACGCCTCGGCGAGGTTGCGTTCCGACGGCAGCGCCTCTCCAGCGCGCCAGCTGCCACTGCGGATGGCCGCCTCCAGGCCGTTGGCCAGCTGGCGGTACAGCGGCGTGGCAAGCGAGGCGTCGAGGTGCAGGTGCTCGAATCGTGAATCCATGGCGGCGTGGTCCCTGGGAGCTTGGTGATAACCACTATAGCTCCACCTAGAGACCAATTGAATACCAATCTAATACCACATTGGTCGAACCCTGACTGTGCATTTCACGGCGACCCACACGCCCCCTCAACTCCTCTACCGAGGTATTCCCACGGGAGCGAAAGGAGGCGTAGCAAGGATGCCGCGCAGGAATCGGTGAAATTTTGCCGGATACCGTTTCCAACCCCTTGATTTGTGGCCTCGGGCTCCACGGGGTTTGGCCGGGGCTGCAACAATCCGTATAGTGGCCCCCTTATTCCCGCCACTCGATCGTGACCATGCTGCAGAACAACGCCTTGCTGGCTCAGCTCAAGCAACAGATCCGCGATAACACCCCCCGCGTCACGGGTGTCATCAAAGCCACCGAAAAGGGCTTCGGCTTCCTCGAGTGCGAGGACGGTGCGTCCTATTTCGTGCCGCCCCCCGCCATGAAGAAGGTGCTGCACGGCGACCGCGTCGAGGCAGTGCTGCACGAGGAAGGCGAGCGCAAGTCGGTGGAACCCGACACCCTGATCGAGAGCAACATGCAGCGCTTCGTTGCCCGGGTGCAGAAGCGCGATGGACGCCTGGCGGTGGTGCCTGATCACCCGTCGATCAAGACCGCCATGAAGGCACGCATCAAGCGCAGCCTCGAGGAAGACGCCATCGGTGACGGCGACTGGGTAGTGGCACGTCTGGTGCGCCACCCGCTCAAGCCCGACGATCGCGCCTTCTTTACCCAGATCGACGAGCTGGTGGCCAAGACCGATGATCCCGCAGTGCCCTGGCGCGTCACCCTGGCCCGCCACGCCCTCGAGCAGGAATGCCCCGACGCCGGCAACGACTGGCCGCTGCGCGACGAAGGCCTGGAGCGAGAGGACCTGACCGCCGAGCCCTTCTTCACCATCGATGGCGAGAAGACCCGGGACATGGACGACGCCTTGCGCGTCGAGGTCCGCGAGGACGGCGGCTGGCGCCTGTCGGTGGCCATCGCCGACCCCACCGCCTACGTCGAGGAAGGCCACGCCGCCGACCTCGAGGCCCGCACCCGCGCCTTCACCGTCTACCTGCCGGGCCAGAACGTCACCATGCTGCCCGAGCAGCTGGCCGACGATCTGTGCTCGCTGCACGAGGGCCAGGAGCGCCCGGTGCTGGCCTGTCGCCTGAACGTCAACGCCGATGGCAGCCTCGGTGACTATCAGTTCTTCGCTGCCACCGCGCGTTCACAGGCTCGCCTGGTCTACGACAACGTCTCTGACTGGCTCGAGGGCCAGGGCGACTGGGCACCCGACGACACCATCGGTGAACAGCTCAAGGCCCTCCGCGATCTGACCGAGGCACGCACCGCCTGGCGTCAGGAGCACGCCCTGGTGTTCAAGGACCGTCCCGACTATGTCTTCGACCTGGACGAGGCCGGCAACGTGCTGGCGATCCGCACCGAAGAGCGGCGCATCGCCAACCGCATGATCGAAGAGTCGATGATCGCCGCCAATGCCTGCTGTGCGGCGTTGCTAGCCGACAAGGTCGGTCACGGCATCTTCAACGTCCATCGTGCCTTCGAGGACGACAAGGCCGAGGCCGCCCAGAGCTTCCTGGCGACCCAGGACATCGCCGTCGAGCGTGAGGCGCTGACCGACCTGTCGCGCTACAAGGAGCTCAAGCGTGCGCTGGAAAGCCGCGACGATGCCTGGCTCGACGCCCGCCTGCGCAAGTTCCAGGGCTTTACCGCCATGTCCGCCCAGCCGGGCCCGCACTTTGGCCTGGGACTGGCCGCCTACGCCACCTGGACCTCGCCGATCCGCAAGTACGGCGACATGGTCAACCACCGCCTGATCAAGCGCGTGCTCAAGGGCGAGCAGGCGCCGAAGGAGGCCAGCGTCGAGCTGACCGAGCAGCTCACCGAGCGTCGTCGCCTCAACCGCCTGGCCGAGCGCGACGTCAAGGACTGGCTCTACGTGCGCTACCTGACCCCGGCGGCCAAGCAGCAGGACGTGTTCGATGCCGAGATCATCGCCATCAACCGCGGCGGCATGCGGGTACGCCTGACCGCCAACGGCGCCACCGCCTTCGTGCCGGCACCGCTGATGCACGCAGATCGCGACAAGGTGGTGGTCGACGACAAGGAAGGCCGCATCCAGATCGAGGGCGAGGAGCGCTTCAAGCTCGGCGACGCGGTACGCGTCGCCCTGACCGAAGCCAAGGAAGAGACCCGCTCACTGGTGGCCCAGCCCGCCGCCTGAGCGATCCTTCCTGCTCGGTCGCGGCGGTAACACCGCTATCGACCTGGAAGTACAGAAAACGGCGACCTTCGGGTCGCCGTTATTCGTTCTCCGCCCGGGCGATTCTTCCAGGCACCTTTCCCTGTCGCTGAACTGACTTATTTCCCTCGTAGGCTCATGGCAATGACGCGCTCGCCATGGAGGCCCCTTTTGCATCTCGCCGACGTCACCATGTTTCACGCCCCCGCCAGCGGCGGCGTACGCACCTACCTTCAAGCCAAGCACCGGGTGTTTTCGCGCTTCCCGCAGTTGCGCACCAGTCTGCTGGTGCCGGGGGCCGAGCGAGACAGCCTCGGCGACCATCACCAGTTGCCTGCACTGCGCATCCCGCTGGGCCAGAGCTACCGCTTTCCGCTGCGCCGCCGGCCCTGGCGCGACGCCCTGGTGGAGCTATCGCCGGATCTGATCGAAGCCGGCGACCCCTACGTCACCGCCTGGGCGGCACTGGACGCCGGCCAGCGTCTCGGCGTGCCGGTGGTGGGCTTCTACCACTCGGACCTTCCTCGGTTGATGGGGGATCGCTTCGGGCCGATGGTGCAGCGACGGCTGGAGCGCTACGTGGTCGACCTTTACCGCCGCTTCGACAGCGTACTGGCGCCCTGCCAGGCGATGGCCGACCGTCTGACATCCTGGGGCGTCAAACGGGTGCGGGTGCAGCCCCTTGGCGTCGATCTGGCGACCTTTCACCCGGACAGGCGCGATCCCGAGCTCAGGCGCAAGCTGGGCCTGGACAATGACAGCCGTCTATTGGTGTTCGTCGGGCGCTACTCACGAGAAAAGAACATCGAGGTGCTGCTGGACACCGCCAGGCGCCTTGGGCCTCCCTACCACCTGCTGTTGATGGGCCCCGGCATGCCCACCGAGGTGCCCGCCAACGTCAGCGTCATCAATCGCTGCGTCGGCGTGCATGAGGTCGCCCGTGCGCTCGCCTCCAGTGATGCCCTGCTGCACGCGGGCACCCGCGAGACCTTCGGGCTGATCGCCCAGGAAGCCATGGCCAGCGGCATCCCGGTGATCGGCGCCAGGGCCGGTGCGCTGATCGAGAACGTGCCATTGGGCGGCGGCGTGCTATGTCAGCCACATTCGGCAGCCGCCATGGCCGAGGCCACCGAGGCGCTGTTCGCCAATGATCCGCGCTCGGCCGGGCGCCACGCTCGGCGCTTCGTCGAGCGCCAGTTCGACTGGGACAAGGTGATGATTTCGCTGCTCAACCATTACGAAGCCGTCATCGATCCGGTCTGCCCGCGCGATCGGCGCCATGGCTAGGTTTGGGCCAACACCATCGCTGGACAGGCGCGTGCGTGCCCCTGCCGGGATACGATCGCGCCTGTGGTGGAAGGCCGCCCTGCTGATCCTGACCCTGGCCATCACCCTGCTGCTGCCGTGGTGGCTAGGGGGCGCCGGCACCTTCACTGCGGTCATTGCCTTCCCGCTGCCCCTGCTGGCGCTGATGGTAGCCCTGGCGGTGATCTGCTGGAACCTCAACGCGGCGCGCCTGCGCCTGATGCTCGACGGACGAGCCGGCCGCCTCGGTCAGGGCGGTGCCCTGGCGATCGAGATGTCGTCGAAGTTCGCGCTGTGTGCCACCCCCGCTGGAAGCGGAGGCGTCGCCACCCTGCTGTGGCTGCTGGCACGACGCGGCTATCCGCCGGCCCAGGCCTCGGCCATCTTTCTGGTCGATCAACTGGCCGACATGCTGTTCTTCAGCCTGATGCTGGGCGTACTGGTGTCGCTGTCGATGAGCGGACTGGCCAGCTGGCCTCACCAGGCCCTGGTCGAGGCCTCCCTGGCGGCGCTGCTGCTGGCGCTTGTGGTGTTTGCGGTGGTGATCGTGTGGCTACCCTGGCTGCTGCGCCATGTCCCTCCCCCTCCCTTTGTCGGCTCGGGGCCCAGGCGCTGGATGACCCGACGCCTGCTGCGCTGTCGCCGGACCCTGGCGAGTACGCTTGCGCTGCCCAAGGGCGTGCTGATGGCGATCTTCGCGCTGTGCTGCCTGCACTGGCTTGCGCGCTATAGCCTCCTGTATCTGGCGGTGCTGGGGGTGGGCGGCGGCGCCGACTGGGCCTGGACCTTTCTGGTGCAGATGCTGGCCATGGCCGCCAGCCAGTTGAGCGTGCTGCCGGGCGGCGCCGGCGCCGCGGAGGTCAGCGTAGGCGCCCTGCTGCTGCCGCTGATGGCCCGAGAGCAGGCCGCGGCGGCGGTGATCGTCTGGCGCCTGGTCAGCTACCACCTCTATCTGGTGGCGGGCGCGCCGGTGTTCGTGGCACAGGTGGTCGGCTGGTGGCGCACGCGGGCCAATCAATCGTCGCCTCGTCCCTAACGCCTTCCGCGTACTTCCCCCTTCGACCCGCCCCTTCGTCGCATCTGGTGGAGTTCCAGCCACAAAAAAGGCCACCCGGAGGTGGCCTTTATTCTGACGCTTATTCTGACGGTAGGACCGCTTACCAGCCGGTCGCTTCCTTCAGGGCGTCGCCGATCTCGGCCAGGGAGCGCACGGTCTTGACGCCCGCGGCTTCCAGGGCGGCGAACTTCTCGTCCGCGGTGCCCTTGCCACCGGCGATGATGGCGCCGGCGTGGCCCATGCGCTTGCCGGGAGGAGCGGTGACACCGGCGATGTAGGACACCACCGGCTTGGAGACGTGCTCCTTGATGTAGGCAGCAGCCTCTTCCTCGGCGGTACCGCCGATCTCACCGATCATGACGATGGCCTCGGTCGCCGGGTCCTTCTCGAACATCTCGAGGATGTCGATGAAGTTGGAGCCCGGGATCGGGTCGCCGCCGATGCCCACACAGGTGGACTGGCCGAAGCCGTGGTCGGTGGTCTGCTTGACCGCTTCGTAGGTCAGGGTGCCGGAGCGCGACACGATACCGACCTTGCCCGGCTTGTGGATGTGACCCGGCATGATGCCGATCTTGGTCTCGCCCGGGGTGATGACACCGGGGCAGTTCGGACCGATCAGACGCACGCCCAGCTCATCGCACTTGACCTTGACGTCCAGCATGTCGAGGGTCGGGATGCCTTCGGTGATGCACACGATCAGCTTGATGCCGGCGTTGGCGGCTTCCAGGATGGAATCCTTGCAGAACGGGGCAGGCACGTAGATCACGCTGGCCTCGGCGCCGGTCTGCTCGACGGCTTCCTTGACGGTGTTGAACACCGGCAGGCCCAGGTGCTCCTGGCCGCCCTTGCCCGGGGTCACGCCGCCGACCATCTGGGTGCCGTACTCGATGGCCTGTTCGGAGTGGAAGGTCCCCTGTCCGCCAGTGAAGCCCTGGCAGATGACCTTGGTGTTCTTGTCGATCAGGATGCTCATTACTTGCCCTCCGCTGCCTTGACGACCTGCTGAGCCGCATCGGTGAGGCTCTTGGCAGCGATGATGTTCAGACCGCTGGAGGCCAGTTTCTCGGCACCCAGCTCGGCGTTGTTACCTTCCAGACGCACCACGACCGGCACATTGACGCCGACCTGCTCGACGGCACCGATGATGCCTTCGGCGATCATGTCGCAACGCACGATGCCGCCGAAGATGTTGACCAGCACGGCCTGCACGCTGTCGTCGGACAGGATGATCTTGAACGCCTCAGCCACGCGCTCCTTGGTGGCGCCGCCGCCGACGTCAAGGAAGTTGGCCGGCTGGCCACCGTGGAGCTTGATGATGTCCATGGTGCCCATGGCCAGGCCAGCGCCGTTGACCATGCAGCCGATGTTGCCTTCCAGGGCGACGTAGTTCAGGTCCCACTGGGCAGCGTTGGCTTCACGCTCGTCTTCCTGGGACGGGTCACGCATTTCCTGCAGATCCGGGTGACGGTACAGGGCGTTGCCGTCCAGGTTGATCTTGGCGTCGAGGCAGTGGAGATTGCCTTCGTCGGTGATCACCAGCGGGTTGATCTCCAGCAGCGCCAGATCCTTGTCGTGGAACATCTTGGACAGACCCAGGAAGATCTTGGTGAACTGCTTCACCTGCGCGCCTTCGAGGCCGAGGGCGAAGGCCAGCTCACGCGCCTGGTAGGGCTGAGCGCCGACCAGCGGGTCGATCTCGGCCTTGAGGATCTTCTCGGGCGTCTCTTCGGCGACCTTCTCGATCTCGACACCACCTTCGGTGGAGGCCATGAAGACCACACGCTGGGTGCCACGGTCGACCACCGCGCCAAGGTACAGCTCATTGGCGATGTCGGTGCAGTTCTCGACCAGAATCTTGGCGACCGGCTGACCGTTCTCGTCGGTCTGGAAGGTCACCAGGTTCTTGCCCAGCCACTGCTCGGCGAAGGCCTTGGCTTCGTCCGGGCTCTTGATCAGCTTGACACCACCGGCCTTGCCGCGGCCACCGGCGTGGACTTGGGCCTTGACGACCCACATGTCGCCGCCGATCTTCTTGCAAGCCTCATAGGCTTCTTCGGGGGTGTCGCAGGCGAAGCCCTTGGAAACGGGCAGACCATAGTCGGCAAACAGCTGCTTGCCTTGATACTCGTGAAGGTTCATCGATTCATGCCATTGGTTGCATGTGACTCGAACGGCGACCCACCCTGCCCCGAGGGACGAAAGTCATCGGGTCGCCACCGACCGCCACCGATACATGGTCGGCGGCGATGCGCTCGCGGAAAACACCGGCAAGCCTGCCAAAACTGCACAGGCTTGCCTAGGATTACCGGGCGCTTGTTGTCTTGCTAGCGCTTCTTGCGGTTGGCCACGTGGATGGCGTGACCTTCCACCGCCAGCGCCGCCTCGTGCACCGCCTCGGACAGGCTCGGGTGCGCGTAGCAGGTCAGCGCCAGATCTTCGGCGCTGGAGCCGAATTCCATGGCGATGACACCCTGGGCGATCAGCTCACCGGCGTGCTGACCGACGATGTGCATCCCCAGGATGCGATCGGTCTCGGCGTCGGCGATGATCTTGGCCTGGCCTTCGGTGGCGTTGTTGGCCATGGCACGGCCACTGGCGGCGAACGGGAAGCTACCGGTCTTGACCTTGATACCGGCGGACTTGGCGTCCTGCTCGTTCATGCCGACCCAGGCCACCTCGGGGTGGGTGTAGATCACGCTGGGAATGGCGTCATAGTTCATCTGCGCCTTGTGGCCTGCGATGATGTCGGCCACCATCACGCCCTCTTCGGAGGCCTTGTGGGCCAGCATGGGGCCACGCACGCAGTCACCGATGGCGTAGACGCCCGGCACGCTGGTGCGGCACTGGTCATCGACGTGGATGAAGCCGCGCTGATCCAGCTCGACGCCCAGGCCGTCGGCTACCACGCCCTTGGTGTAGGGACGACGGCCGACACAGACGATCAGCTTGTCGAAGGTCAGTTCCTTCTCGCCCTCGTTGTCCTCGTACTTGACGACGACTTCCTCACCCTTGACCTCGGAACCGGTCACGCGGGCGTTGAGCTTGATGTCCAGACCCTGCTTCTTGAGCAGCTTCTGGGTCTCCTTGGCGATGGCCGAGTCGACCATCGGCAGGAAGCTGTCCATCGCCTCGAGCACGGTCACTTCGCTGCCGAGGCGGCTCCACACGCTGCCGAGCTCAAGGCCGATGACGCCGGCGCCGATGACGCCCAGACGCTTGGGCGTCTCCTGGAACTCGAGGGCGCCGGTGGAATCGACGATCAGACCCTCGGTCAGCGGGGTCGGCGGGATCTCCACCGGCACCGAGCCGGCGGCGATGACGATGTTGTCCGCCTCGACGGTGCTGGACTCGCCGTCCTTGTCGGTGACCTCGACCTTGTTCTTGGCCACGACCTTGCCGGTACCTTCGATGGCGGTGACGCCATTGGCCTTGAACAGCCCGGAGATGCCGCCGGTCAGCTGCTTAACGATCTTGTCCTTGCGCGCCATCATCTTGGACACGTCCATGCTGACGTCGCCGGCCTGGATGCCCATGTCGTCGAAGTCGTGCTGCGCCTCGACGAACTTGTGGGAGGCCTCGAGCAGTGCCTTGGACGGGATACAGCCCACGTTCAGGCAGGTACCGCCGTGCACCACCTTGCCTTCCTTGCCGATCCACTTCTCGACGCAGGCGGTCTTCAGACCCAGCTGAGCAGCACGGATGGCGGCCACGTAGCCACCCGGGCCCGCGCCAATGACGATCACATCATACTTGTCGGCCATGTTGGCTCCTGTTCGTTCTGTGTGCAGAGGCTCTGCAGTAAATCCCTGTCGCTGCCACGGTCTGGCTCAGATTTCCAGCAGCAGACGCGCCGGATCCTCGAGCAGCTCCTTGATGGTGACCAGGAACTGTACCGCATCCTTGCCATCGATCATGCGGTGGTCATAGGACACTGCCAGATACATCATCGGGCGAATCTCGACCTTGCCGTTGACCGCCATCGGACGCTCCTGGATCTTGTGCATGCCGAGGATCGCGGTCTGCGGCGGATTCAGGATCGGGGTCGACATCAGCGAGCCGAAGATGCCGCCGTTGGTGATGGTGAAGGTACCACCCTGCATGTCCTCGATGCCCAGCTTGCCTTCGCGTCCGCGCTTGCCGAAGTCGACGATGCCCTTCTCGACGTCGGCGATCTTCATGCTGTCGGTATCGCGCAGCACCGGCACTACCAGGCCACGGTCGGTGGATACGGCCACACCGATGTCCTGATAACCGTGGTAGACGATGTCGTCACCGTCGATGGAGGCGTTGACGTCAGGGAAGCGCTTGAGCGCCTCGGAGGCCGCCTTGACGAAGAAGCCCATGAAGCCGAGCTTGACATCGTGTGCCTTCAGGAAGGTGTCCTTGTACTGGGAGCGCAGCTCCATCACCGCACCCATGTCCACCTCATTGTAGGTGGTCAGCATGGCAGCGGTCTGCTGAGCCTGGACCAGACGCTTGGCGATGGTCTTGCGCAGACGGGTCATCGGCACGCGCTTCTCGGGGCGCTCGCCTTCCACGGCCGGGGCTGCGGTGGCGCCGGAGCTGGCCTTCTTGGCCGGCGCGGACTTCTTGGCGCCGCCGTCCTTGACCGCCTTGAGCACGTCTTCCTTGAGGACGCGACCGTCCTTGCCGGTGCCCTTGATGGCACTGACGTCGAGGTCGTGCTCGGCGATCAGCTTGCGCGCGGCAGGCGCCACGATCTTGTCACCGACCTGCTCGTCGCTGTCGCCATCGTCGGCGCTGGCCTTGGGCGCTTCCTGATCGGCGGTATCGGCAGAGCCACCGCCTGCACCCACCTCGAACACCGCCAGCACGGCCTCGGACTCCACGGTGTCGCCTTCCTCGATCTTGATCTCGGCCAGGGCGCCATCTTCCGGTGCGACCACCTCGAGCACGACCTTGTCGGTCTCGATCTCGGCCAGCACTTCGTCACGCTTGACCGCTTCGCCGACCTTCTTGGTCCAGCTGGCGACGGTCCCTTCCTGCACCGACTCGGGGAAGCTCGGCGCCTTGACGTCGCGCTTCTCGCCGCCGCCCTTGGGCGCTTCGGCCGACTTCTTCTCGGCCTTGTCGTCGGACGCTTCGGAAGCGTCTTCCTTGGCGTCGTCCTCGTCTTTCTCGGACGACTCCTCGGACGCTTCCTTGGACTCGCCGCCGCCTTCACCGATGCGGCCCAGGACCTGCTCGGACTCCACGGTGTCGCCTTCTTCCACCAGCACCTCTGACAGGGTGCCGGCTTCCACCGCCACCACCTCGAGCACGACCTTGTCGGTCTCGATCTCGACGATCAGTTCGTCACGCTCGACGCTGTCACCCGGCTTCTTGTGCCAGGTACCTACGGTGCCTTCGGCAACGGATTCCGGAAAGGATGGTGCCTTGATCTCGGTAGCCATGTCGTATCCTTAGTGTTCTCTCTCTTCCCGATGGTCGCCTTAGAGATTGAAGGCGTCTTCCACCAGTTGGCGCTGCTGTTCGGTGTGAACGGACATGTAGCCCGCCGCGGGAGCCGCCGATGCCGGACGTCCGGCAAACTTCAGCTGACCGCCCAGGCCGTCCTTGAGCGAATCGGCGACGATGCGCAGATTGTGCTGCATGGAATACCAGGCGCCCTGGTTCAGGGGCTCTTCCTGACACCAGACGATGTCGGTGACGCCGCTGTAGTCCTTGAGCGTCTCGATCAGCTCTTCCTTGGGGAACGGATAGAGCTGTTCGACGCGCACGATCGCTACATCGTCACGCAGGTTCTCCTCGCGCCAGTTGGCCAGATCGTAGTAGACCTTGCCCGAGCACATGATGATCCGCTCGACCTTGGACGCATCACGCTGTCCCTGGTCGGGCAGCACCATGTTGAAGCTGCCGTTGGCGAGGTCCTCGAGGCTCGAGGTGGCTTCCTTGTGGCGCAGCAGGCTCTTCGGCGACATCACCACCAGCGGCTTGCGCAGCGGGCGAATCACCTGACGGCGCAGCAGGTGATAGATCTGCGCCGGGGTGGTCGGCACGCACACCTGCATGTTGTGCTCGGCGCACAGCTGCAGGAAGCGCTCGAGACGCGCCGAGGAGTGCTCGGGGCCCTGCCCTTCGAAACCGTGGGGCAGCAGCATGGTCAGGCCACACAGACGGCCCCACTTGGTCTCGCCGGAGGAGATGAACTGGTCCACCACCACCTGGGCGCCGTTGAAGAAGTCACCGAACTGCGCTTCCCAGATCACCAGCGCGTTGGGCATGGTAGTCGAGTAGCCGTACTCGAACGCCAGCACCGCCTCCTCGGAGAGGAAGGAGTCATGGATGGTGAAGCGCGGCTGACCGTCCGCCATGTGCTGAAGCGGCACGTAGGTGGAACCGTCGGCCTGGTTGTGGATCACCGCATGGCGGTGCGAGAAGGTACCGCGTCCGACATCCTGACCGGTCAGGCGAATCGGGTGCCCCTGCTCGAGCAAGGTGGCGTAGGCCAGGGTTTCGGCGAAGCCCCAGTTCATCGCCAGCCCACCGCCCTGCATCTTGCGGCGATCATCATAGATCTTGGCGACCTGACGCTGCACCTTCACCCCGTCAGGGATCTCGCACATCTTGGCGGCGAGCTGCTTGAGCCGCTTCATGTCGAAGGTGGTATCGGCATGCCCGGTCCACTCGTGACCGAGGTACGGCTTCCAGTCGACGAACAGTGAGGTGTTGGGTTCCTGCACCAGGGCATTGGCCACGTGATTGCCGGCGACCAGATCATCGCGATACTTCTCGACCACCGCCTTGGCTTCGTCTTCGCTGAGCACGCCCTGCTTGACCAGGCGCTCGGCGTAGATCGCACGAGAGGACGGATGGTCCTTGATCTTGCGGTACATCATCGGCTGGGTGCCGGAGGGCTCGTCGGCCTCGTTGTGGCCGCGGCGGCGGTAGCACACCAGATCGATGACCACGTCCTTCTTGAACTGCTGACGATAGTCCAGGGCCACCTGGGTCACGTGGAGCACCGCGTCGGGATCGTCACCGTTCACGTGCAGGATCGGCGCCTGCACCATCTTGGCGATGTCGGTGCAGTACTCGGTGGAACGCGCGTCCTCGGGATGCGACGTGGTGAAGCCGACCTGGTTGTTGATGACGATGTGCACCGTGCCACCGGTCTTGTAGGCACGGGTCTGGGACATCTGGAACGTCTCCATGACCACGCCCTGACCAGCGAAGGCGGCATCGCCATGGACGTTGATCGGCAGCACCTTGCCGCCATCGACATCGTCGCGGCGATCCTGGCGAGCGCGCACCGAGCCTTCCACCACCGGCGCCACGATTTCGAGGTGCGAGGGGTTGAAGGACATCGCCAGGTGAACCTCACCGCCCGGCGTCATCACGTTGGAGCTGAAGCCCTGGTGATACTTGACGTCACCGGAACCGCGCTCGATCAGCTTCTTGCCGTCGAACTCGTCGATCAGCTCGCCGGGGTTCTTGCCGAGGATGTTGACCAGCACGTTGAGGCGACCGCGGTGGGCCATGCCGATGACCACTTCCTTGGTGCCGTAGCTGCCCGCGCGCTGGATCAGCTCGTCCATCATCGGAATGAAGGTCTCGCCACCCTCAAGGCCGAAGCGCTTGGTGCCCGGGTACTTGGAGGCCAGGTAGCTTTCCAGCCCTTCGGCCGCGGACAGCCGCTCGAACAGCTGCTTGCGGCGATCATCACCATGGTCCGGAGCCGAGCGCACCGACTCGAAACGCTGTTGCAGCCAGCGCTTCTCTTCGGTGTCGACGATATGCATGAACTCGCAACCGATCGAACGGCAATAGGTGCGATCCAGCGCATCGACGATTTCCTTGAGCGGCGCCTGGTCCTTACCCAGGAAGAAGGAACCGGTCTGGAACTCGGTATCGAGGTCGGCCTTGGACAGCTGGTGGAACGCCAGATCCAGGTCAGGCACCGGCTTCGGATCACGCAGCCCCAGCGGGTCGATGTCGGCCTTCTGGTGGCCCCGGAAGCGATAGGCGTTGATCAGCTGCAGGACCTTGACCTGCTTGCGGCTCTCTTCGCTGTCGACGGTCGCGGCGCCGGCAACGGCGGTGCGACGTTCGCGGCCAAGCTGATAGAACTGATCACGGATCGGTGAGAGGGGGGTCTCGTCGGACGGGGCGCCTTCCTGGCGTGACAACTCGTCGAAGTAATCGCGCCATTCATCGGAGACGGCGCTAGGGTCGTCGAGGTACTGCTCATAGAGCGCTTCCACGTAGTGGACGTTGCTGCCCGTCACGTGAGAGGAGCGCCACATCAACTCCATTATGCCTTGTTGCATCTCTCGGTCACCCTGCACTGATGGGGTGGTAGTGGGCTCGATGCTCGTGATCTACCGCGGGCGTGGCGCAGGCCCCTCAGTGGAAGGTGTCCTGCCCATCGTCACCCTTGGCACTGACCATCATCGAGCGCCCTGGTGGTTCTGCCGCGGTCATCGGGGCCGCGGTCGATCTGCCTAGCGGTCTTGCATCATGCTCAAAAGCCGGTGCCCATGGCACCGGCTCCTGACGCTATCATCCGGGGGCGCGACAGGATGCCGCGCCCCGGACCGAGCCCATGATAACAAGCCCGGCGCCACGATTTAAGTGGCATTCGCCAGCAACATCTCACGGATCTTGCCGATCGCCCGAGTCGGGTTAAGCCCCTTGGGGCAGACCGCCACACAGTTCATGATGCCGCGGCAACGGAATACGGAGAACGGATCCTCCAGCTCCGACAGACGCTCCTGGGTCGCCGTATCGCGGGAATCCGCGAGGAAGCGATAGGACTGCAGCAGGCCGGCGGGACCGACGAACTTCTCCGGATTCCACCAGAACGACGGGCACGAGGTCGAACAGCAAGCGCACAGGATGCACTCATACAGACCGTCGAGCTTGTCGCGCTCTTCCGGAGACTGCAGGCGCTCGATGGCCGGCGCCGGCGTGTCATTCTGCAGGTACGGCTGGATCTTTTCGTACTGCTTGTAGAACAGCGCCATGTCGACCACCAGATCACGAATGACCGGCAGACCGGGCAAGGGACGCAGCACCAGCTTGTTGTTCTTGACCACCTCGGACAGCGGGGTGATACAAGCCAGGCCGTTCTTGCCGTTCATGTTCATGCCGTCACTACCACAGACGCCTTCACGGCAGCTGCGACGGAAGGCCACGGAACTGTCGTCCTCCTTGATCATCTCAAGCAGGTTCAGCACCATCAGGTCGCGACCCTGGGTATCGACCTCGAACTCCTGCATATAAGGCGCGGAGTCGGTTTCCGGGTTGTAGCGGTACAGGGATACCTGAAGCTTGGACATGTTGACTCCCCCTTAATAGGTACGGATTTTCGGCTCGAACTTGTCGACGGTCTTCGGCGCGAAATTGACATCGCGCTGGCCGACCCGCTTCTCGCCGGGGAAGAACATGGAGTGCTTCAGCCAGTTGGCGTCGTCACGATCCGGATAGTCGTAGCGGGAGTGCGCACCGCGACTCTCCTTGCGCTCCAGTGCCGCGATGGCGGTGGCCTCGGCCACTTCCATCAGGTTGTCGAGCTCGAGCGCCTCGACCCGGGCAGTGTTGAACGCATGGGACTTGTCGGCCAGATGGGCGTTGGCGATCCGTCCACGCAGTTCGGCCAGCTTCTCGACGCCCTCGACCATGTTCTTCTCTTCGCGGAACACGCCGAAGGAGTTCTGCATGATGCTCTGCAGCTCGCGCTTGAGCTCAGGCACGCTCTCGCCGCCTTCGGACTCGTTCCAGCGAGTGATGCGCTTCATCGCGGTCTCGATGTCGGACTCGCGGGCATCCAGGTACTCGATGCCTTCATTGAGCGCGCTCTCGATGTACATGCCGGCGGCACGCCCGAACACCACCAGATCCAGCAGCGAGTTGCCGCCCAGGCGGTTGGCACCGTGCACGGAGACACAAGCTGCCTCGCCACAGGCGTAGAGACCATTGATGATCTGGTCGTTGCCGTCGGCATCCTGGGCAATCGCCTGACCATGCACGTTGGTGGCAATACCACCCATCATGTAGTGGCAGGTCGGCACCACCGGGATCGGCTCCTTGGCCGGATCCACGTGGGCGAAGGTCTTGGCCAGCTCGACGATACCCGGCAGACGCTTGGACAGCACCTCTTCGCCCAGGTGGTCGAGCTTTAGGAAGACGTGATCGCCGTCTTCGCCGCAACCACGGCCTTCGAGGATTTCCATGACCATGGAACGCGCAACCACATCGCGGCCGGCCAGGTCCTTGGCGTTCGGCGCATAACGCTCCATGAAGCGCTCGCCGTCCTTGTTGACCAGATAGCCGCCTTCGCCGCGACAACCTTCTGTCACCAGCACACCGGCACCGTGGATACCGGTCGGGTGGAACTGCCACATTTCCATGTCCTGCATCGGCACACCGGCACGCAGCGCCATGCCGATACCGTCACCGGTGTTGATCAGGGCATTGGTGGTGGAGGCATAGATGCGACCGGAACCGCCGGTGGCCAGCACGGTAGCCTTGGACTTTACGTGCACCACTTCACCGGTCTCGATATCCATGGCGATACAGCCGACCACGTCACCGTTGGCGTTCTTCACCAGGTCGACGGCGTACCATTCATTGAGAAAGGTGGTGTTATTTTTCAGATTGTTCTGGTACAGCGTGTGCAGCAGAGCGTGTCCGGTACGGTCGGCCGCGGCGCAGGTACGGGCCGCCTGGCCGCCTTCGCCAAAGTTCTTGGACTGACCGCCGAACGGGCGCTGATAGATCCGCCCATTGTCGAAACGGGAAAACGGCAGGCCCATGTGCTCGAGTTCGAACACCGCCTTCGGCCCCTCGGAACACATGTATTCCGCAGCGTCCTGGTCGGTGATGTAGTCACCGCCCTTGACGGTGTCGTACATGTGCCAGCGCCAGTCGTCGTTGGGGTCGGAGGAAGCGATGGCACAGGTAATGCCGCCCTGGGCGGACACGGTGTGCGAACGCGTCGGGAAGACCTTGGACAGCACCGCGGTCTTCTTGCCGGACTTGGCCAGCTCCAGCGCCGCACGAAGGCCGGCACCACCGCCACCGATGATGATGGCGTCAAAGGTCAAACTACGCATGGTTGACATGTATCAGGCTCCCCACAGCACTTGGATGCCCCAGACCAGGAACACGAAGATGGCAATGATGATGACGGACTGGGTGCCGACACGAATGGCGGTCGGCTTGATGTAGTCGGTGGTCACGGTCCACAGGCCCACCCAGGCATGGGCGGCCAGCGAGACGAAGGCCAGCAACGAGAAGATTCGCATCCAGGTCTGCTCGAACAGACCGCTCCAGGTGGCATAGTCGAGCTGCGGATGAGCCAGCAGATAGACCACCAGAAAGACCGTGTAGAGCGCCATGACAACCGCACTGGCGCGCTGGATGATCCAGTCGGACAGGCCGCTGCGGCTGAAGCTCGTGATGTTGGTTACCATACCCAGACTCCCGCCAGAATGATCAGGACAACGCTCGCCACGATGGTGATCTGCGCCTTTTTCACCGCACCTTCCAATGACACGCCGATGTTGGCGTCCATAATGAAGTGCTTGCAGCCGGCGACGAAGTGGAAGGCCAGAGCGGACAACAGTCCCCAGGCCACCAGCTTGGCGAAGAAGTTGTGCGCCAGCGCATCGCGTACGGCATCGAAACCGGCCGGCGAGGACAACGAGGCGTCCAACGCCCAGAAGCCGAAGATCAGACCGACGAAGAGAATGACGCCAGTGACCCGGTGGGTAATCGACGTCAAGGCGGGAAGGGGGAAGTGGATCGTGGATAGATCCAGATTTACGGGTCGTTTGCTATTCACGGCTCTCTACACACTCTCTTGGCCCACTCTACGACATACGGGCCAGAGGCCCGAGCGGGCGGTGGTTTTGGGAAGGGCGCTGTCGTGACCCAACCTGCGACAAGTTGGACACGACCTCCTGTTCCTGCCAGTCGCGGCCTGAATTATAGGGACATGCCCCCACCATGACAAATGGCATGACCATGCAATTTGGCGAACGCTTCGTCGGAAAATGCGGCAAAGCTGCATAAAAATGCGACTTCGTCAAGTTGCTGCACCGCAAAAGGACAGCCTATGGTGCAAAGCACCATAACCTATACAACACCTATACTGCTAAATGAGCATAGTACAACAGCAAGCGTTCAATGGGAGAATTGACAATATCCTGAACGCTTCTATAGTGGGCGAACCTTTTTTGCCGGGCGACCCCCTATTCGTCGGCACGTTAGTGAGAAATGACAACGTATCGCTCCATATCGAACACGAAGGAGGCCTGACATGGCTGAGAGAAAAGCGACCCTGACGGTGGATGGTCTGGAGAAACCTGTCGAACTTCCCGTCCATTCAGGCACCCTCGGCCCCGACGTCGTTGACGTGCGCGGACTCGGAGCGGAAGGCCTCTTTACCTTCGACCCCGGCTTCCTGGCCACCTCTTCCTGCGAATCCGGCATCACCTACATCGATGGCGCCAACGGCGTGCTACTGCACCGCGGCTACCCGATCGAGCAGCTGGCCAAGCATTCCAACTTCGTCGAGCTCTGCTACACCCTGCTGTTCGGTGAACTGCCGGACGAAGAGCAGTACAAGGACTTCGAGCACCGGGTGCGCAACCACACCATGGTCCACGAGCAGATCGCCAACTTCTTCAAGGGGTTCCGTCGCGACGCCCACCCCATGTCGATCATGTGCGGCGTGATTGGCGGCCTGGCGGCGTTCTATCATGACCACCTGGACATTACCCAGGCCAAGGACCGCGAGATCAGCGCCATTCGCCTGATCGCCAAGATGCCGACCATCGCGGCCATGTCCTACAAGTACAACATCGGACAGCCTTTCAACTACCCGCGCAACGACCTGAACTATGCAGAGAACTTCCTCTACATGATGTTCAGCAATCCGTGCGAGCCCTACGAGATCAACCCGGTCTACGCCAAGGCCATGGACCGCATCTTCATGCTGCACGCGGACCACGAGCAGAACGCCTCCACCTCCACGGTGCGTCTGGCAGGCTCCACCGGCGCCAACCCGTTTGCCTGCATCAGCGCCGGCATCGCGGCCCTGTGGGGTCCTGCCCACGGTGGCGCCAACGAAGCAGTGCTCAACATGCTCGACGAGATCGGCGACGACTCCGAAGAGAACATCCAGCGCTTCATCGACAAGGCCAAGGACAAGGATGACCCGTTCAAGCTGATGGGCTTCGGTCACCGCGTCTATCGCAACTTCGACCCGCGCGCCAAGGTCATGAAAGAGACCTGCGACGAGGTCCTGGAAGAACTGGGCAAGGCCGACGATCCGCAACTCAAGATCGCCAAGCGCCTGGAGCAGATCGCCCTGGAAGACGAGTACTTCGTCGAGCGCAAGCTCTACCCGAATGTCGACTTCTATTCCGGCATCATCCTCAAGGCGATGGGCATCCCGACCAACATGTTCACGGTCATCTTCGCGGTATCCCGTACCATCGGCTGGATCTCGCACTGGAACGAGATGATCAGCGAAAGCTACAAGATCGGTCGTCCGCGCCAGCTCTACACCGGGCATCCCAAGCGCGACTACCCGTCCAAGTAATTCGCCGACCAGGTAATTCGCGTGGCGCCCGCTGCCCAAGGCAAGGGAATCGCCGTCACGCCAGAAGACGCAACATCCCGCGTCGCATTGCCATGAAAAGGGCCGCCCTCCGGGGCGGCCCTTTTTTTGTTCAACTTTTTTGCCCAACGGATGAACGGACACGCCTACCGGCGCTATGCTGACCCCTTCGAAGCAAATAACAAAGGAGCGCTTTCATGAGTCAAGACATCTCCACCGTCGCCTTTATCGGCCTTGGCGTGATGGGTTTTCCCATGGCAGGACATCTCGCCGAAGCCGGGCTGACAGTGCGCGTCTACAATCGCACGCAAAGCAAGGCCGAGCAGTGGTGCGAACGCTACGAAGGAAGCCACCACCCGACACCCGCAGAGGCCGCCAGCGGCGCCGATCTGGTACTGGTGTGCGTGGGCAATGACGACGACGTTCGCGAGGTCACCACCGGGCCCGACGGGGTACTGTCGACGCTCTCCCAGGGCGCCATCCTGGTGGACCATACCACCGCCTCCTCGAGCCTCGCCGAGGAGCTCGACCAGGCCTGCCAGAAGCAGGATGTGGGCTTCATCGATGCGCCGGTCTCTGGCGGCCAGCAAGGAGCAGAGAACGGCGCCCTGACCATCATGTGCGGCGGCCAGGAGGAGCACTTCTCCAGGGCAAGGCCGGTACTCGAGCACTATGGCAGAGCCGTAACCTTGATGGGCGGCGTCGGCGCCGGACAGCTGACCAAGATGGTCAACCAGATCTGCATCGCGGGCCTTGTCCAGGGCCTCGCTGAAGGCCTTCATTTCGCCGAGCAAGCGGGTCTCGATCAGGAGCGGGTGGTCGAGGTCATCAGCCAGGGAGCCGCCGGATCGTGGCAGATGGAGAACCGTCACGCGACCATGATCCGTGACGAATACGAGCATGGCTTCGCCGTCAACTGGATGCGCAAGGATCTGGATATCTGTCTGAACCAGGCGCGTCAGCTGGAGGCTCGCCTGCCGGTGACCGCCCTGGTGGACCAGTTCTACGCCGACGTGCAGGCAATGGGGGGTGGGCGCTGGGACACGTCCTCATTGCTGCGACGCCTGCGCGAAAGGTCTGACCGCAAGGACTGACATTTTCCATACCTGCCGGGCCAGCGCCCTCCTGCTGGCCCGACCTTCTCGCGGCGCCGGCATGCGCTCATGGGCCAACATCCCCCTCTCTCCCCAAGCCCTTTTCACCCCGCCCAGCGTTTTCCACACTTTCTGTGGATAACCCTGTTCACAACCTATCGAAACCGCCCTCGAATCGCCATGAACTGGGCATTGGACTTAGATTGGTTAATTTTTAACCTGTCGCAACACATTGATTTTGAAAGGAAAAAATATAAATCGCGCAACCACGGGCGTTATCCCCGTAGCAGAGGCTGACCGGGGGAAAAATGCGTCACTGGTGGACAAGAGGAAGGTTCTGTCAAGCCGTACAAGACAGTTTTTGCAAACCATCCACAAGCAAACTGAGGCTTCGTGCAAATCACGAAGAGCTCACAAAGCGAATGGTGATAACAAGAGGAGAGACCACGGAGTTCACAACGATTCATGCGAAAGCATGAATCCATACGGAGCAGACGCTACGCACAGGAAGTGGCGTCCCATAGGGGGTTCGAACCCCTGTTCCCGCCGTGAAAGGGCGGTGTCCTGGACCACTAGACGAATGGGACGCAGCCTGAAACGAGATTGGTGGAGCCTAGCGGGATCGAACCGCTGACCTCGACACTGCCAGTGTCGCGCTCTCCCAGCTGAGCTAAGGCCCCATCTCGTGAAGACGAGACGTATCTTACGGATATCATAAGATTTGGTCAACCCCGGAAGCGCCAAAATTTTTCGGTGTCCCGGCCATGGCGATGCCAAGGTGATGGGGTGCCAGCAGGCCTCCCCATCTTTTTCATCATGCCGCCGGCAACTCGAGCTTTTTCTCCGGAAAGCTCGCGGCGCGCCTTCTCGAAGCGCTTGG
Organism: Halomonas sp. OfavH-34-E; assembly: GCF_024124525.1. Lineage (NCBI taxonomy): Bacteria > Pseudomonadati > Pseudomonadota > Gammaproteobacteria > Oceanospirillales > Halomonadaceae > Halomonas > Halomonas sp. OfavH-34-E. Next base: position 118,670 of record NZ_JAMXRY010000004.1, read on the forward strand.
CCTGCTTCCTGGAGACGCCACCCAGCACGCCGATGGCGTGACGCAGGCGGGCGCGGGGGAGCTGAACGTATCAAGCGCCATGGCGATGGGGGCTCGCGATAAAGCCTCTCCCCCACCGCCATCACTTGTCACTATTCCGCCGGCAACTCGCGCTTTTTCTCCGGAAAGCTCGCGGCGCGCCTTCTCGAAGCGCTTGGCCTGCCTCCTGGAGACGCCACCCAGCACGCCGATGGCGTGACGCAGGCGGGCGCGGGGGAGCTAAACGTATCAAGCGCCATGGCGATGGGGGCTCGCAATAACGCCTCTCCCCCACCGCCATCACTTGTCACTATTCCGCCGGCAACTCGCGATATTCCTTCTCGAAGCGCTTGGCCTGCTTCTTGGAGACGCCACCCAGCACGCCGATGGCGTGACGCAGGCGGGCGCGGGTCATGTCGGAGCCAAGAATCGCCATGGCGTCCATCACCGAGGTGCTCGATGACGAGCCGGTGATGGCGATAAAGACCGGTGCCAGCAGTACCTTCATCTTCAGATCGAAGTGGCTGCCCAACAGCTTGATCTCGGCCAGCAGCGCGTCCTTGTTCCAGCTGGACACACCTTCGAGCCGCCAGACCAGGAACTGCAGCAGCTTGACGAGATCTTCACGCTCCAGGTTGATCCCGTCGAAGCTTGCTTCGCTGATGGCGGGCAGCCCGGAGAAGAAGTGCCCCGCCAGAGGCGCCACGTCGGACAAGGTATCGACCCGCGTGCGCACCTGGGGCAGGATCTGCGCCACATAGTCTTCATTGAAGGCCCAGGTCATCAAGGCCTGGAGAAAGGCGCGGTCGTCCAGGTCCTCGCGCAGGTAGACACCGTTGAGCCAGGTCAGCTTCTCGAGATCGAACACCGGGCCACCCAGCGATACCCGCTGAATGTCGAAGTTTTCCATCATCTCGGCGAGGGAGAACTTCTCTCGTTCGTCCGGCATGGACCAGCCCATGCGTCCGAGATAGTTGGTTACCGCCTGGGGCAGGAATCCCATACGCCGATAATAGTTGATCGAGGTAGGGTTCTTGCGCTTGGACAGCTTGGACTTGTCGGGATTGCGCAGCAGCGGCATATGGCACAGCTCAGGCATGTCCCAGCCAAAGTACTCATACAGCAACTGGTGCTTGGGCGCCGAATTGATCCACTCCTCGCCACGCAGCACGTGGGTGATCCCCATCAGGTGATCATCCACCACATTGGCCAGGTGATAGGTCGGCATGCCGTCGGACTTGAGCAGGATCTGCGCATCCACCTGGGCCCAGTCCACCTCGATGGCGCCACGCAGCATGTCCTGAACGACGCAGGGGCCGCTTTCCGGCACCTGCATGCGCACCACATAGGGCATGCCCTCTTGCTCGCGACGGGCCTGTTCATCGGGATCAAGCGCCAGATCGGCCGGCTTCAGCGCCAGGTGCAGCCCCTGGGCCTTGCGCGCCTCACGCAGCTCGTCGAGCTCCTCGCTGGTGCGGTAACACTTGAAGGCATGGCCGGCATCGATCAATCGCTGGGCGTGCTCGGCATAGATGTCTCCTCGCTCGCTCTGACGATAGGGACCATGCGGGCCGCCTACATCGGGTCCTTCGTCCCATTCGAGCCCCAACCAGCGCAACGAATCGAGGATCATCTGCTCCGACTCGGCGGTGGAACGAACACGATCGGTGTCCTCGATGCGAAGGATGAACTCTCCCCCATGCTGTCGAGCAAAGCACAGGTTGAACAAGGCAATGTAGGCGGTTCCTACGTGGGGGTCCCCGGTGGGCGACGGGGCGATACGCGTGCGAACAGTCATAACGTCCTGCATCCTGAAGTCGTTGAAGCCAAGCTGGCGGCGTGGGCGCATTATACGCACCGACGAAGCAATTGCGCAGGACCCGGCGGGATTCGCGAAACTCTGAAATCGTCACCCCGTGCGGGACTCGAACAGGTTGCCACCCCACCCAGGCCAGGAGAGCGACATGGACAGACTTCCCGACGGCTATCGCGCCCTCGTCATCGGCGGCAATGGAGGCATAGGTCGCGCCGTCGTCGATCGACTGCTCGCCGACCCACGGCTGGGGCAGGCGACCGTCGTCAGCCGAACCTCCTTTCAGGCCTCCTCTTCTCGCCTGGAAGCGATCGAAGGCGATGTCACCACTGCACAGGGCCGGGCTGACCTGGGTCGAGCCCTTCACGGCCCTGCTGGCCAAGCCGTTCCTCTTCACCTTGTGGTCAACGCCATTGGCCTGTTGCACGACGAAGCAAGCAACATTCAGCCCGAGAAACGCCTGGAGGACCTCGACGAAGCCGCCCTGACGACCCTTTTTCAGGTCAACGCCGCCACGCCGGCCTTGATGCTCCAGACGCTGCTTCCCCACCTCAAGGGCTCCCATCCCACCACCGTGGTCAGCCTGTCGGCACGGGTCGGCTCGATCGGCGATAACGGCCTGGGCGGCTGGTACGCCTACCGCGCCAGCAAGGCCGCCCACAACATGCTGATGAAAACCGCTGCCATCGAACTCAAGCGATTGAACCCCCGGTCCTGCGTGCTGAGCTTCCACCCGGGTACCACCGACAGCTTGCTGTCACGCCCCTTTCAGGCCCGAGTCCCTGAGCACAAGCTGTTCACCGCCGACTTTGTCGCCGACCGACTGATGACCATGGTGCAGCAGCGTGGCCCCGACGACAGCGGCGGCTTCTTCGACTGGGCCAACGAGCCGATCACCTGGTAGTGCGGCATAGGAACCGTCGAATATCGTTGACGCCTGATATTGCACAAGAGGTGCTTATGAATGAGTATTCTAAATTCTCTTTATGTGTCGACAGGAAGGTTCCATGGACGCGCTGGGTCCGCGCATCAAATCTTTGAGGTTGGCAGCCGGCTTGAACAAGGCGGCGCTGGCTCGCCAGGTCGGGGTCTCTGACGTCACCATTTCCTACTGGGAGTCCGGCACCATCAAGCAGATCGGGCATGAACGCCTGGTGGCGCTGTCACAGGCCCTTAACTGCCCCCTGGCACACCTGCTGGAAGGAGAACCGAACCGACCATCTCCCCTCTACCTGAGATCGACCCTGCCGCTGCCCTGGCAGGAAGTCGCCCACAAGGGGATCGATCTGCCACTGGAGCTGATCCCGGAGCAGCGTTGGGACGGTGACTGCCACCTGGTGACGCCAGCGCCGGATGAGCACTTCGATTTTCTGGGACCGCTGGATCTGGCCGCCGTGGCTCCGACCGAGATATTCCGGCAGCCGGGACTCTATCTTGTGGCGGAGGAAGACACCCTGTACCTGCGCCGAGTCGCACAGGACAACAACGGGCAACTGACCTTTCAGCGCCAGGGCCAGACCACCACCATGCCTTATCACAGCGGCATGCGACTCAAGGCCAAGGTGGTAGCGCTATGGCGTAGCGAGTCAGCGACCTGAGGTGAGACGAAAAGCAGAGATGAAACCAAAAGCAGTCGGCCGGGCCTGACGTTTCATCTCTCGCCTACCCAGATCATCCAACCAGGCGCCCAACCCCCGGGAGCGAGCCCGACGGGTCAGGTCGGTCAATCCGGCCTTACTGTCCCTTGCCGCCTCAGCCCTGCCCGGCTGTCTTGTCGCCACCGCTCTCAGTGCCTTGCCCTTCTTATCCCCTGCGCTTCTTATCACTTGCGTTTCTTATCTCTTGAGCTTCTTACCCCTGGCGCCGTTTATCCCTCTTACTTATAAGTCGGCGATGGCGTCCAGGCGTGTTCGACACATGACGTCCGCTTCCAGCCATCTTCCAGGACGCTTTTCTGGAACACTTCTCCAGAACTGTTCTCAGTCTTTTCCAAGAACTCTTCTCAAGAACGTTGCCCCGAGAACCCTTCCCAAGAACTCTTCTCAAGAACGTTGCCCCGAGAACTCTTCCCAAGAACTTTTCTCAAGCATGTTTTCCGAGAACACTTCTCAAAGCCTTTTCAGATACATCTTCTCAACAACTTTTCGCAAGAACTTTGCCAGGAACACTTCTCAAGAACACGCTTCCGGAACGATTTCCAAAAACGATTTCCAAAAGCGACTTCCACGGGCGGCCTGTAACAACTTCCTGCTGCGTTCGCGTCTTAGGGACACTTATCAAGGGCTGCTTTCAAGGGTTGATTCAGGGGCTTTGCTGCACTTCGACATCGTCCAGCGTTCGTCGCACTTCCTGTCCTACCAGAAACCGCTGGCTAGCCTTGATGATCTTGCCCAGTCCATGCTCCGACGTGGCAACCAGTGGCCCATCAAGGTACTCGCCGCTCGGCCCGATCCGCGCCTTGACCTCGGCGGGCTGCACGTCAGCAGGAGCGGTGACCAGTTCGATACGATAGTAGCCATCGGGCAACCCGCTACCGGGACCGTAGGGCCCAGCTGCCACACTGCCCTCACGCACCTCGGTGCGTGACTGCCAACGCACATTGCTGGCCTCGCGCACCACCCGCAGCTGGACTCTGGTGCCTTCCGGCAAGTTGGTCGTGGCCGCCACATGCATTCGCCGATCCGACGCCAGCCGGATATCCAGCGAAACCGTCACCGGCTCGTTCAGCGCCGCTACCGTCATCGGTTCAGGTTCATCAACTCGGGACGTCACCCTTTCGACAGGACCGGACGCGATGTCTCGCTCACCGCTCGTCTCCGAAGGCTGACTCACTGTTGAATCTCCATCACAGGCCGCCAGTACCCCGGCAACCATGGCTCCTGCGACCAACATTACTACAAAACGCCAAGGGCTCATCATCACCTCTCCTTGCTGCTACATGAGCCTAGCACGGTGCTAGTTCAGTGTACGCCCGAGCGCCCCGCCCTTTTCAAAACAATCTTCAGCACAATCACTTCATAACACCTTTCATTACGTTTGATAACACTTAAACACCAATTAAAACCCATAAAAAGCTAATAAAAAGGAATTATGCGTAAAGATGCATCTACGCTAAATATTCAACGACAAGAGTTTTAGAAAGCCCATACAGGCTTCATTGCCTTTCCACCAAGACAACCATTACATCCGGACTAGGTGAGGTATAAACCGATGACTTTGCAACGAAAACTGCTCGTTATTGCTCTCGCCAGCGCGATGGCGACCCTGACCGCCTGCTCTGGTGATTCCAGCAACTCTCGCACCCTGGCCAGTAACAGCCAGGACCCGATTACCAGCGGTGGCGACGATGGCTCCGGTGGCGATGGCGGCTCAGGTGGCGATGGCGGCTCCGGTGGCGATGGCTCCGGTGGTGATGGCTCCGGTGGTGATGGATCCGACGGTGGTGATGGCGGCGATGGCATTGCCCGCTCATCGCTGGAAGGTGTCTTCCTGGCGACCGCCGATACCAGCGACGGTGTAGACACCACGCTTACTGACATCGGGAACGGCATCTCCCAGCAGAGCGCCGTCCCTCAATTGGCCAGCGTCACCGAACCTGCAGGTACGATCGTCTCCGAAACGGGCGATGCGGTCGGCGACATCTCGAGCGGCATACGCGATGGTGTCGGCAGTCTCAGTACCAATGACAACTATCTGGGCACCACCGCCGCAGGCGTGACCAACGGTGTCGGCGAGCTTGGACAGGCAGTTTCGGCGACAGGAGACACCGTTGCCGGCCTGGGCGAACTGCCCGTAGTGATGGAACTCGACGCCCGAACAGGCCTGGTGACCAAGCTCGGTACCACCGTCAATGGGCTCGGCGGCAAGGTGGAGCGCGCAGGCGACGCACTCAGCGTCAATTTCGAGGATTCCAGCGAGGTGCTCGGGGCCACCACTACCAAGCTTGGTGTTGCCCTTCGTCCTGTGCTGCTGGGCACCGACGGCAAGGTCACACGCGTCGGTCAAGCGCTGGTGTTGCCGGCCCAGGCCGGCAACCTGCTGCTACGCACCGGTGGCACCCTGGCCGACCTCGGTCAGCGCATCGGTGAACGCTACTCTCTGCTTGGCGGCGCCGGCGATAGCGTGACCGGCAGCGGTAATATCGTCATCGCGACCGGCGAGCTGCTCGGCGGCGGTGAAGGCGACAATGGCTCAGGCGGCGGCCTCGGCGGACTGCTCGATGGCGATGCCAGTGCACCTGACGACGGCCGCACCGACTTGGAGCGCACCGTCGCCAGCGCAGGACAGACCGGCGCCGGTGCTGGAGACGCGGTCACCGCCCTGGGCGATGGCATTTCGCAACAAAGTCTGGGAGGACGTGGAGAGTTCGTCACCGACGGGCTGGGCAATGTCATCAGCAATGGCGGCCAAGCCGTATCCGGGCTCAGCAACGGACTCGACAATGGTCTGGGCAACTTCTCGAATAACCCCAACGCTGTGGGAACCACCTTGGCCGGCGGCGGTGTAGCGGTCTCCGAAACCGGAGAGGTGGTATCCAGCCTCGGCGCCACCGTCGGCAACCTGAACCAGCTCCCCCTGGTCATGCAGCTCGACAACCGCAGCGGCGCCATCACCCAGCTCGGCAGCAGCGTCGCGGCCCTTGGTGGCGGCGTGACCCAGGCCGGTAACGTGCTGACCCTGAACTTCAACGACGATGGCTCGCACCTTGGTGGCCTGACCCGCGAAGTGTCGGCGGTATTGCGCCCCGTTGTCATCCAGACGGATAGCGGCGTTACCCAGCTCAGCCAGGCCCTGGTGGTCGGCCCCGAGGTAGGCAACGTGCTGATCCAGGCCGGCGTAGCGGTAGATGGACTGGGTGGCCGCCTGGGCCAGGGCAATGACCTCGCCGCTGGCGTGGGTGGTGCTGTCAGTGGTGTCGGAGGCATCGCCGCCAACACCGGCAGACTGCTGGGCGGTGATGAGGCTCGACTGCTTTCACGCCTCGATGGTCAGGGACTCAGTCAACTGGAATCTGCCGGACTGCTGGGCCAAGGGGCTCTGCTCTCGGACCTCGGAGGAAGCCAGCAAGGCGGCCTCGGGGGCGGACTCGAGGCAGGGCTTGGCGACCAGCTTGGTGGTGACAGCAACCTCATCGCCGGACTCAACGATACGCTGGGCGGCGGCAGCGGCTTGACCGCAGGGCTTGGCGACACCCTCGGTGGCGACAGTGGCGGCGGCCTGGTCTCTGGCGTCTCCGATACCCTGACCAGCACCCTCGGCGGTGGCGACAGTGGCGGCGGCCTGGTCTCCGGCGTCTCCGACACCCTGACCAGCACCCTCGGCGGTGGCGACAGCGACAGCGGCGGTGGCCTGGTCGGCGGCACCCTGGACGCCGTCGGTGGCGTGACCGAGAAGCTTACCGGTGACATGGGTAGCAGCCAGGACGGCAGCAGTAACGACGCCAGCAGCAATGACGGCCTGGTCAGCAACGTTCTGGGAGGACTGCTGGGCAGAAACTGATCTCGCCTGACCAGCCATGCCAGACGCAGGCCCGATACCCCCGCGGGTATCGGGCCTTTTCTTGAGGTCAAACCCAACACCAGTCCAGACGCTGTTCATAACAATATTCGAGCCCCCTTGAGGGGCCTCTACCAGGGATCGACAAGGAAGCCTATGCCAAGCACTACGCCGCAACCAACGCCCTACACCAAGCCGCCTACCCCGCCACGTTCGCGATACAGTCCCCTTCCACTAGTGATGGCCGCCGGCAGCCTGCTGGCCGTGCCCCCCCTCCAGGCCCAGCAGACGCTGGAGACCGTCGACGACATCATCGAAAATCGCCGGCTGGCGCCACAACAGCGCAGCGTGGAAACCGAGGTTGACCTGCCCAGCGACGCCAGCGCCGGCATCCCTGCCCGCGTCACCGTGCGTCACGTGCGCTTCATCGGCGACAGCGTGCTGGATCTGGCCGAACTGAGTCAGGGACTTCAGGCCATGATCGGGCAGAGTGTGAGCCGAGAGGCCATCGAGGCCGAAGTCCAGGCGATCACCGACGCCTACCAGGATGGCGGCTATCCGCTGTCCTTCGCCTACCTGCCAACCAACAACTTTCGTGACGGCAACGTGCGCATCGTACTGGTGGAGGGGCATATCGCCCGTACCGAGATCGTGGTGGACGATGACCCCGTGGCGGGCCGGGTGGAGAAACTGGTCCAGCCATTGCTGGAAGAACGCCCTCTGACGCGCAGCACCTTTGAGCGTGTCAGCGGGCTGATCGAGCGAATTCCCGGTGCCAGCCTGACCTTGAAGGCACCGGTGCCGCGCACCCCCAGCGGCGCCACTACCCTGCGTGTCGAAGAACGTCGTATCGATCATTTTGACTATTCGGGCAACCTCAGCGGCGGCGATGAGCAGGACGCCGTCTTCATCAACAGGGTCTCGACCCAGAGCCTGACTACCTGGGGCGACAGCCTGGGCTTCTCCTGGCTGTGGCCCATCGACAACGACAACGAGCTCTACGCGTTGGACTATCGTACCGATATCGGCAACGACGGCCTGACCCTGACCGCCTCCGCCGACAGCTATGACGGTGAGGACGAGGAGAATCTGATCTACCTGCTCGACGGACAGCGCTTCGATCTGCGCCAGGATCAGGATACCGACCGCAGACGCTATCGCCTGGGGCTGTCCTACCCCTTGCTGCTGTCACGTTCCTCGAGCCTGACCCTGGGCGGTGCCTTGCGTCATCACGACGAGACCAAGACCACATCACTCAGCTTCGAGGAACAGACCCTCAACCAACTGGTCGAGGAGTCCGAGTATTCGGCCGCCGATCTGGACCTGAACTATCGCACCCAGCGTGGACGGCAGTTCTGGCTGGCCTCGCTGGCCCTGCGCCAGGGCATGGATCTGGGGGCCAACGAGCAGCAGCGTCGGCTCAACGGTACACCGCTTGCCGACAACGGAGATCTGCACTTCACCCGCTGGCAGCTGGACGCCCAGTACAGACGCCTGTATGGCGATCACTGGCGCCTTACCGCCAGCGCCAACGGTTTCTACTCCGACGATGCGCTGCCGGAACCCGAGCGCGGCAACTACGGTGGCCAACGCTTCGGGCGCGGCTATGACGCCGGCCAGGCGGAGGGCGACTACGGTTTCGCCGGGGCGCTGGAACTACGCTATCTGCAGCCTGTGAATAGCGCCTGGCTTTCGCGCGTCGAGCCCTACCTGGTGCTGGATGGCGCCCGCACCGAGTTTCAGGAGCGCGACGCGGATAGCCACCTGGCTTCGGCGGCGGCCGGCGTCAGCCTGGGCAAAGGACGTCTGTACGGCCTCACCCTGGAATACGCTGAGCCCATCGGCGATCGTGACCTCGAGACCGATAGCCGCGAGGGTCGCATCAACGCCCGCCTGACCTGGAACTTCGAAGGCTGATCTCTGGGCTATGGATGAACTCGCCAGGGGCCGCCACACCGGGCCCCTGGCCATATCACCTGACCCAAGGCCCTCATTTGCGGCAGGGCCGGCCGCTCGCTCAGTCGGCCTCCCGGCCGCCCTTTCAGCCGCCCTTTCAGCCGCCCTTTCAGCCGCCCTTTCAGCCGCCCTGTCAGCCGCCCCCAGCGCCACTTCCTATTGCCCTGCACACGACAACCCTGCGCGTGTCTCGTCGTGCAGCGAGACCGCGTGTGGTGAAACATTGGCGTCGCCTCATTTCTTGAGCCAGGCCAGCAAATTTATCTCTCATCTCGCCGCATCGTCGCCGTCCTTGCAGCGGATCAAGCATTGTGCCGACCCAAGTCCCGACAGACTGTCGAGGCCCGTAGACTCGAAGACAGGCGGTCACACAAGGGCCGTCTGTCCCTGATCACACCGACAACAAAAGAGCCTACACCATGACCTTCTGAAACGAGGAAACCGAGATGGAAACGCAAGCGACCTCCTCCAAACGGCGCTCCGGCCTGCGCATGCCCACGGTCTATACCCTGCTCTTTGTGATCACCGCGCTAGTGGCGGTGCTGACCTGGGTCATGCCCGCCGGCAAGTACGACTACCATGTGGAAGGCAGCGATCAGGTCATTGCTGCCAGCGACGTGCTCGACTATCAGGGTGACGGCCGCCTGTTGCCGATTCCCGGCACCTACCAGGTGCTGGAAAGCTCCCCCCAGGGGCCTTTGGATGTGCTGGTGGCCCCGATCCAGGGATTCCACAAGGCCGTGGACGTTGCCCTGTTCGTGCTGGTTATCGGCGGCTTTCTGGCAGTGACGATGCGCTCGGGCGCCCTGGATGCCGGGATCGGCGCGGTGGTCGAGCGCTTTGGCGGGCGCGAGCAGTACCTGATTCCCGTACTGATGGTGCTGTTTGCCCTCGGCGGGTCCACCTACGGCATGGCCGAGGAAACGGTCGCCTTCTGGGCCATCATCCTGCCGGTGATCACCGCCGCCGGCTACGACCGCATGGTGGCCGCAGGCATCATCCTGCTCGGCTCCGGCACCGGTGTGCTGGCCTCCACCGTCAACCCCTTCGCCACCGGCATCGCCTCGGGCTTCGCCGGCCTGCCGATCGGCGCCGGTATCACCCTCCGGCTGGTGCAGTTCGTGATCCTGGTGTCGCTGGCTATCTGGTTCGTGATGCGCTACGCCGCGCGGATCAAGCGCGACCCGCAGCGCTCGGTGCTGGCGGACCTGCAGCTGGCGGCCGCCCCTCAGGCCAAGGAGGCCGCCTCGACCCAGGCGTTCACCCTGCGCCACAAGCTGACCATGACGGTGTTTTTCATGACCTTCGGGATCATGGTCTACGGCGTCGTGCCCTGGGAAGACATGGGCATCACGGCTTTTCCGACCCTGTGGTGGTGGTTCGATGAACTCTCCACCCTGTTCCTGAGCGCTGCCATCCTGATCGCCCTGATCAATCGACAGTCCGAATCCGACTTCATCGAGACCTTCCTCAATGGTGCCAAGGACCTGATCGGCGTGGCCCTGGTGGTGGCCGTGGCACGCGGCATCTATGTGGTGATGGACAACGGCGTGATCATCGACACCATCCTCAATTGGGCCGAAGGCGCGGTAGCCGGCCTGTCCTCGGGACTGTTCGTGGTGGTGGCCTACGTGGTCCACATCGTGCTGAGCTTCTTCATCCCATCGACCTCGGGGCTGGCCACGGTGTCCATGCCGCTGATGGCGCCACTGGCCGACTTCTCGGGCGTGGATCGCGAACTGGTGGTCACCGCCTTCCAGTCCGCCAGCGGCTGGATCAACATGTTCGCCCCCACCGCCGCCCATCTGGTCGCCGGACTGGCGCTTGCCAAGATACCCTACGAGCGCTTCGTCAAGTGGGCGCTGCCTTATATCCTGATGACCCTGGGAGTCACCACCGTGACATTGTTCGTGGGCGCCAGCCTCACCTGAGCACAGGTCGCGTCAGGGCAACCAACGCAAGTCGAGCATAAAAAAACGCCAGCGCTTTCCAAGCGCTGGCGTTTGCCCTTGCATGACGCCTCAAGGGCCGCATTCAGGCCTTCTTGACGTACATCGACTTGAGCTTCATGGCACCGATGCCATCGATCTTGCAGTCGATGTCGTGGTCACCATCGACCAGGCGGATGTTCTTCACCTTGGTGCCAACCTTGACCACCGAAGAAGACCCCTTGACCTTCAGATCCTTGATCACGGTGACGCTGTCGCCGTCGCTCAGCACATTGCCGTGGGCGTCACGCACCTGGTCACCGCTCTCATCGGGCTCGGCGTTCAACGACCATTCGTGGCCGCACTCGGGACAGATCAGGGAATGGCCATCCTCGTAGCCGTATGGGGACTCACAGGCGGGACAGGGGGGCAGGTCGCTCATGACACTCTCGCAGGTGGGAAAAGCGAAGACGGTACTCCGCCCCCCGCCGGATTGCCAGTCGTCCAATGGAAGGAGAGCCTTGTCAGGCGCTGTCTTCCTATTGCTCCCTATTCCTCCTTATCTTCCTTTTCCGCCTTTTCGCCCTCGCCTTGGGCCTGGCGCTCATGGATACGCTTGATATCGGCCTTCAGGGCCCGCCGCTGGCGGCGAGTACTGAACTGCAGAGTATCCCAGGTCTCGGGCACCAGGGTGCAGGAATCCTTACTCTGGTGAAACACGAAACGCCGCTCGGCACCGATCGGCAGGTTCTCCGAACAGTAGGTGCCGATCACCCGTACACAGACGGCCTTGAATACCAGCCCATCCCGCGACTCGTCGATGTCGGCGATGGTGGTGATACGTTCCTTCAAGGCATTGAACGAACCGATATGAACGAAGCCACCGCTGTCCAGCGGTCCCTGGTGGGTACAATGACTGGCGTTGTGGCCCGCTTCCTGCTGGTCTTCATCATCATCAAGATCCGCCTCGTGGTCACTGACATCCAGCGTCCAGTCCCCTTCCGAGGTCTCCAGCGTCATCATGATATGTTGCAAGTAGATGGGTTCGGCGCTCATGTTGCTGATCACGCACAGCGCATCCAGATTCTTTCGCTTGCCGCGATTGATGATCAAACGGGGTCGACGCTGGCGGCGAAAGCCAAAGTACAGAAGCTGCGCGTAGATCAGCCAGATCATGAACGAGCCGACGCTGGCCAGCGTCTGCAATACGTCCTTGTGGGCAGAAATCCATTCGTACATGGGCGTCATCCTTGAACGAGAAGCCCGTTAAAAACGGGCTTCAGTACGTCATGTTCTGATGGAGGCCGAGGCGCCTCAGGCGTCGCGCTGATAGCTCCCCACCAGCCGATTCATGCCGAGCAGGTGCGGCTCGACCTCGGACAGCAGTTCATTCATGCCGAGGCCCTCCGGCAGGTTCGTCTCGGTGTCCAGCGCCAGTACCCAGAAGTAGTAGCGGTGCACGCCATGCCCTTCCGGCGGCATCGGACCATTGAAACCGAGGTTGCCGGCGTCGTTGGTTCCTCGGGTGCCTTCCTCGGTGGCCTCCTCCAGCGAGGAGAGAGACGCCGGCAGGTTGTAGAGCACCCAGTGAACAAAGCCGTAGCATCCCTTCTGGACCAGCGGCGCGTCGGGGTCATGACAGATGACCGCCACCGACTTGGTACCCTCGGGCAGGCCGTCCCAGGCCAGCGCCGGAGACAGGTCTTCTGCCTCCTGGGAGTGCCGTGCGGGGATGGCGCCATCATTGTCGAAGGCGGTGCTGGTCACTCTTAGCGAAGAAAGCGCAAAGGGCATGGTGATATCCTCCCTGGATCGAAATGGTTCACAATCTGCAAAGGGCGTCTGCGTGATTTTCATGCAACCGCTAGGCAATATTTCACCGCGGCAGCCATGTCCAGCCTTGACGAGTCGCCCCGGGCTGTCAAACCCGCATGTCTTTGACATGATGATGATCCCCCATGGCTTCAAGGGGGCAGCCCGAAGATCGACTCACCGAACCGTCGCTCGCCGCTCTAGCCACCATCCTCGCACCAGCCTTGCCGGAGCCCTGCATGAAACGTCTGCTGATCGTCGCCCATGCACCCTCGCCCAACACCCTGGCACTAAGGGAAGCGGCCGAGCGTGGCGCCCGCCATCCGGACATTGACAGCGTGGACGTTCAGGTACTGGCGCCGCTCGATGCTGGCCCCGAGGATGTCAGGAAAGCCGACGCCATCCTGCTTGGCACCACCGAGAACCTCGGCTACATGAGCGGTGCCCTCAAGGACTTCTTCGATCGTAGCTACTACCCCGGGCTGGAACACACCCAGGGGTTGCCCTGCGTGCTGTACATCCGCGCGGGTCACGACGGCACCGGCACGCAGCGGGCGGTGGAAGGCATCGTCACCGGTCTGCGCTGGAAATGGGTCCAGGCGCCACTGGTATTAAGGGGTGAATGGCAGGACGACTTCACCGACCAAGTGGAGGAACTCGCCATGACCCTGGCGGCGGGGCTTGATGCGGGGATCGTGTAATCCGGGGGCGGGAAGCATGAAGCTTCCATCTCCAGAAGCAGCGCTAGTTCAGGTAGCGTGTATCACCCTCCAGAGCCGAGAAGCCCCGCTACCGAGCCGCCGTCTGGTCAGCGCCTTGGCGCCATGCTCTGCCGGAGAAGACGTTCGAATAGACCTGACGTCGCGATCGACTCGCCGTCCCCTTGCTTGCCGCGGCGAACGGAAATGTCGCCAAGACCTCGTAACTATGCACCATCACATCGCCAATGGCGTATTAGATAGGTCGCATAAAGCCTCGGCATTGCCAGGCCAAGATCCCTGTGGAGACACTCTCACCAACGTACAGATGGGCCTTTGGCAAGATGCCTGATGTCGCCCGGACTGTGCGTCACTCGCTCGATACTCGTCCGTTCAAGGGATGCCGTAAATCACGGCGAGGTCGGGGTCTACAGGGAAGTACAACGGCTCCGGCCAACGGAGCCACAGGAGATGCGCATGGATGCACAGCAGACGCTGGAGGCCCTACCGATCGAATTCGAAGGTCCCTCCTACACCGGTGATACTGTCTTTGGCTATCTGGTCATTGCGGTGTCGCTGATTGTCTTGATCATCGCCGTTCTCATCATCATTTTCGGCCCCGAGTACGTCAGCGTATCGATCGCCCGCGGCCCCACCTTCACCCAGTTCTGGCAGCTCTACCCGGGCCCCATCGCTACCGTCGCGGGGATCGTGACGCAGCTTGGCTGGATGTTGGTCAAAAAGCAGGATGAGGTATTGTCAGAGGAGGTCTTGGATCGTGTACGCCGGCTCCTCCCGGCCTCCGCCGAGATGCCCGAGGGTCATCGGTTCGTGTTGACCCACCTCACCGGACATCGCTACAGGGTGGAACTCGAGGAAGTGGTCGAACCATCGGACCAGCAGAACCCGCCGGACAACGTCGGTCAGATCGTGCCACTGGGACGAGGAGGCGCCATGGTGCGCCTCTGCCAGGATCAGATGATACCCACGGCAGTATCCAGCGGTTGAATGACTTGCGCGTGTACACTGCACTCTCGCAACAACGCCGGCACTGTCAGACAGTGCCGGCGTTTTCCGCTCTGCTCCGCCCGAAGGCGGCAAGAGTTCAGTCGAGGCGTTCGAACACGGTCGCCACGCCCTGCCCCATGCCGATACACATGGTGGCGAGACCCAGGCGGGTGTCCTGGCGCCGCATCACGTTCAGCAGGCTGTTGCTGATACGGGTGCCGGAGCAGCCCAGCGGGTGACCCAGGGCGATGGCGCCGCCGTGCAGGTTGACCTTCTCGTCCATCACGTCGAGCAGCCCCAGGTCCTTGAGCACCGGCAGCGCCTGGGCGGCAAAGGCTTCGTTGAGCTCCACCGTGTCGATGTCATCGATGCTCAGTCCCGCCGCCTTGAGCGCCTTCTGGGACGCCGGTACCGGGCCATAGCCCATGATCGAGGCGTCGCAGCCGGACACTCCGGTGGACAGCACCCGGGCAATCGGCGAAAGACCAAGGGCCTGGGCGCGTTCGTAGCTCATCACCAGCATCCCACTGGCGCCCACCGACAGTGCCGAGGAGGTGCCGGCGGTAACGGTGCCGCCACGCGGATCGAACACCGGCTTGAGGCCCGCCATGCTGTCCAGGCTGGCCTCGGGACGAATCACCTCGTCACGCTTGACCAGAATCCGGCGACCGTCGGCGTCATGGCCTTCCACACCGATGATCTCGCGGTCAAAGGCGCCGCTCTGCTGGGCCTCGTAGGCACGCTGGTGGGAGCGTACGCCGAAGCTGTCCTGCTGCTCGCGGGAGATGCTGTGCAGCTTGCCCAGCAATTCGGCGGTCATGCCCATCATCATCGCCGCCTTGGCGGCGTGCTTGCTGGCGCTGGGGTTGACGTCGATGCCGTGGGTCAGCGGGATGTGCTCCATATGCTCGACGCCACCGACCAGATAGACGTCACCCATGCCGGCCTTGATGTTGGCGGTGGCGATGTGCAGTGCGCTCATCGACGAGCCGCACAGGCGGTTGACCGTCTGGGCCGGCACGCTGCGCGGCATGGCGGTCATGATCTGGGCGTTGCGTGCGACGTTGAAGCCCTGCTCCAGGGTCTGGTTGACGCAGCCCCAGATAACGTCATCCACCTCGCCGGGATCAACGGCGGCGTTGCGCTCGAGCAGCGCATTCATCACCGCCGCCGACAGGTTCTCGGCACGCACGTGGCGGAAGCCACCGTTCTTGGCCTTGGCCATGGCGGTACGGGCACCATCGACCACCACCACATCTCTCGGGTTCAAGCTCATCTGTCTTCTCCTGTCTGGTGGGGTCACTTGGCGTCGGCGTAGAAGGTCTTGCCACTGTTGGCCATCTCACGCAGGCCATCGGTGGGCGCATAAAGCGGCCCGAGCTCCTCGGCCAGGCTGTCGGCCAGGGCGACGAATTCGGCCACACCCATGGCATCGATATAGCGCAGTGCACCACCTCGGAAGGGAGGGAAGCCAATGCCGTAGATCAGCGCCATGTCGGCCTCGGCCGGGGTGCCGACGATGTCATCTTCGAGACAGCGCACGGTCTCCATGCACAGCGGCACCATCATCCGCGCGATGATCTCTTCGTCGGAGAACTCGCGGTTCTCGCTGACCACCTGCTTGACCAGCTCGATGGCGGCCTCGTCGCTGACCTTTCTGGGCTTGCCCTTGCGATCCTCTTCGTAGGCGTAGAAGCCCTTGGCGTTCTTCTGCCCCAGGCGATCGTTGTCGAACATCACCTGAATGGCGGTCTTGGCGTCACGCGCCATGCGGTCGGGGAAGCCTTCGGCCATCACCTCGTTGGCGTGCACCGCGGTATCCATGCCGACCACGTCGAGCAGATAGGCCGGGCCCATCGGCCAGCCGAACTTCTCCATCACCTTGTCGACGCGCTGGTAGTCGGCACCCTTTTCGACCAGCAGGCTGAAACCACCGAAATAGGGGAACAGCACGCGATTGACCAGGAAGCCCGGGCAGTCGTTGACCACGATCGGCGTCTTGCCCATGGCCTTGGCGTAGGCCACGGTGGCGGCCACGGCTGCGTCGCTGGTCTTCTCGCCACGGATGACCTCGACCAGCGGCATGCGGTGCACCGGGTTGAAGAAGTGCATGCCGCAGAAGTTCTCGGGACGCTTCAGGTTCTCGGCCAGTCGGGTGATCGAGATGGTCGAGGTGTTGGACGCCAGGATGGTGTTGTCGCTCACCTGCTGCTCGACCTCGCTGAGCACCGCACCCTTGACCTTGGGGTTCTCGACCACCGCCTCGACCACCAGGTCGACATTGTCGAAATCACCGTAGGACAGCGTCGGACGAATGTTGGCGAGCTTCTCGGCCACACCTTCGACGGACAGCTTGCCGCGGGAGGCCTGCTTGCCGAACAGCTTGCGCGCCTCCTTGAGGCCCAGCTCGATGGCGTCTTCCTTGATATCCTTCATCAGGATCGGGGTGCCCTTGGAGGCGCTCTGGTAGGCGATTCCGCCGCCCATGATGCCGGCACCGAGCACCGCCGCCTGGCGCACCGGTTGCGCCTTGCTGGCGTACTTGCCGCCCTTCTTCTTGACCACCTGGTCGTTGAGGAACAGCCCGACCAGGTTGTAGCAGACGTCGGTCTTGGCCATCTTGCAGAAGGCCTTGGCCTCGATCGCCTGGGCCCGCGCACGACCTTCACCGGCGCCCTTCTGGATCACCTTGATCGCTTCCACCGGCGCCGGATAGTGCGGCCCGGCCTTGCCGGCGACATATCCCTTGGAGGTCTCGAACACCATCATCTGCTCGACCGGATTGAGGTTCAGCGCGCTGTTCTTTTCCTCGCGCCGGGCCTTGAAGTCGAGTTCGCCGGCGTTGGCTCGCGCCAGCATGTCGAGCGCCGCTGCCTCGAGGTCATCGGCGGACACCACCGCATCCACGGCGCCGACCTTGAGGCAGGCGTCGGCACGGTTCTCGGTGCCGCCGGCGATCCACTCGATAGCGTTGTCGGCGCCGATCACCCTGGGCAGACGTACGCAGCCGCCCCAGCCGGGGACGATACCGAGCTTGGTCTCGGGCAGGCCGATCTTGGCGTCAGGCGTCATCACGCGGAAGTCGGTGGACAGCACCACCTCACAGCCGCCACCGAGGGCCAGGCCGTTGATCGCGCTGACCGTCGGGAAGGGCAGGTCCTCGAGGCCATTGAAGATACCGTGGACCTGCTCGAGCATGCCCTGGATCTCCGCCTCGTCCTTGCCGAACATGGCGTGAAACTCGGTGATGTCGGCACCGACGATAAAGGCGTCCTTGGCACTTTTCAGCATCAGGCCCTTGACGCCGCTCTCGCCGCGTACCGCGTCCAGCGCTTCGCCCAGCTCCTTGATCACCGCGCCAGAGAGCTTGTTGACCGATTCATCCTTCAAGTCGAAGGTCAGAGTGGCGATATCGTCGCCATTGCGAGCCACCGAAATGGCATTGCCTTGATAGATCATCCACGCATCTCCACTGAAGTCATGCCGTGTCATCCGGAAAGGGCCCGACAAGCGATGGGCCAGGCGACATTCATACGCCCGTTTGATTTCGCCAGCTTGGTGCAAAGATTCACTTCCGTCAACCCCTACCAATACCTTAGAGGGCTTGCGAGGCGTTGAAGCATGCAGCGGCGCTTCACCAGCGTTTAAGCATACTGATAGCATGCCCCTCCCAGCCGCCGCGGACCACGCCATGCCCTCCTCGCCCCCTCAGCGCACCACCCTCAACGCGACGCAGCGATTCATCGAGACCTGGGTAGCGCGTCTGCGGCCCTGGCACTGGCTGTGGCCACCGCTGGCCTTCGCTGCCGGTGTCGCCAGCTTCTTTCTGGTCGAGCGCCAGCAATGGCTCGGCGTACTGCTGGCCGGGGGCATGTTGCTGGCCTGGACCCTGCTGCTGTCGGAGAGTCTGATCGGACGCCTGATGGTGCGGCGCGGCTATCCTGCCCTGCCCCGTGGCGTCACCACCTTCATCGCCCAGATGATCCACCAGGAGACGCTGTTCTTCGCCCTGCCCTTTCTGGTCGCCACCACGGTGTGGAGCAGCGGTCAGGCGCTGTTCACCCTGTTCATGCTTGGCATGGCGGTGCTGTCCATCGTTGATCCGCTCTACTACCGACTGGCCGAACGCAAGCGCTGGCTCTACTTCGTGTTCCACGCCCAGTGCGTGTTCCTGGTGGTGCTGGTGACCCTGCCGTTGGTCCTGCACCTGAGTACCGGTCAGAGCATGCTGGCGGCCGCCGTGGCCATGGTGGTATTCAGCCTGCCGAGTCTGTTGCATCTGCTGCGCCCCATGAGTCCTGCCCGCTGGCTGGCGATGTTCGCGCTGCTGCCGCTATTGGCCGGGGTCGCCTGGCTGGGCCGGGTGTGGGTGCCGCCGGCGACCCTGTGGTTGTCCGGCAGCGCCCTGTCGCCGGCCTTCGACGAGGCCGCACGCACGCCGCAGGGCTCCATGGCGCTGACACCGGAGGCGCTGTCGTCCCGAGGGCTCTATGCCTACACCGCAATCCATGCACCACGCGGCTTGAAGGAAGAGGTGGTACACGAGTGGCGCCACGAGGGAGAACTCGTCGACCGCATCGCGCTGAATATCTACGGCGGACGTGCCGAGGGCTATCGCGCCTGGACCCGCAAGCAGAACTTCCCCAAGGCCAGCAGCGGCAGCTGGCGCATCGATGTGATGACCGCCGGCGGCCAACGTATCGGCGTACTGCGCTTCGAGGTTGCCGAAGACCCTGGGGCGGCGACCACCGCCGACGCCAGCATCGATACCCAGGCGGGCATTCCCGGCCTCAGGCTACGCTGGTTGACCGCCCGCCCCGAGGGACAGCAGGAGACACCGGACATGGCATCCGACAAGGCACGCCAGCAAGAGCCGCCGAATCACGAGGAGCCAGCCCCTGCTGAAGAGGATGCGGAGGGTGAGCCGAAAGATGACTCGGGACAAAGCGGCGAGACGAGGGAGAGCAATTCGGCAGGCGAGCAGCCGGCCGAACAGAAAGGTGATCGCGAGGGCAAGGAGGAGCAAGCGCCGCAAGCAGACGATGAAGGGGAACACGACAACGGTGAGACAGGGCGTGAGTCGTGAGTCGCGAACGAGCGACAGCCAGGGAGCGGCTGTACCCCCGAAGAGTGAAGAATAGGCGCAGTTTCGAAGCAAAGGAGGGAGTTGGCTTGCATTACCGCCGCTGCGTTCGGACAATCAAATCATTTGCAGCCTTGCGATCTTGATCACTATGAACGAGAACATCGGATTTCAACTGTCTCGGGCACCACGCATCTGGCGTGCGGTGCTCGATCAGCGCCTCGCACCGTTGGGACTGACCCAGACGCGGTGGGTGACGCTCTATCACCTGTGGCGCATGCCGGACGGGCAGCCCCAGTGCGACCTGGCGCGGGCCATCGGCGTCGAGGCGCCGTCGCTGGTCAGGACGCTGGATCAGCTTTGCGAGCAGGGCCTGGTCGAGCGCTGTCCCTGTGACCAGGATCGCCGCACCAAACGCGTGCACCTGACCAAGCAGGCGACGCCTCTGCTCGAGAAGATCGATGCCATCGTGCAACAGGCCAGGGAAGAGATGCTCAAGGGGCTGGACGAGCAGGAACAGGAAAGACTCAGCGACATGCTCAGCCGCATCGAGGCCAACGGTCAGGCCTTGCTGACGCCGGACGATTGCCAGCGCTGACACCTGAGCACGACGAGCCCAGCAAGAGCCTCGCCGAGATCGCCTTCAGGGCCCACCCTGACACCTGGGCCGGATACCCAGCCTGACGCAGCCCTGTTCGATCCTGGGTGGTCGATCGCCATCGTCCAAGTTAGAGCCGCCAATATCAGGGCGGCGAGTTCGGCAAATTGGCGGCGGGACGATCCGGACGTCCCTGCAGGGCGTCGCGTAGCGCCGTCGCAGGCGCCGCCAGGCTGCCGAAGGCGTCGGCCTCCAGCGACTCTTCCCACCACAGCGTCAAGGCCTTGTCGCTGGATTCGACCACGCAGGCGTCCTCGGGCAGCTGGGTCAGCAGACGCGACAGTCGCGCATTGATCACCGATGGCAACGGCTCCAGCGGCTGAATCCGCCAGCGCCAGCCATTATCGTAGTCGAACGACTTGAGCGCCTCGCTGGCACGTTCTGTGCGTACCAGCACAAAACGTGGGCCAGGCCGCTGACTCGGATAGACCCAGCGATAGGCCGCCATCTTGTCGGTCTCGCCGTGCAGCGGTGGCGTCTCCAGCTTGACGCTGGCCCCCGCCTCGATCGCCACCTGGCGCAGCGACCCCTGACGACGCTCTCGGGCGGTGGGCCGCAGCCACATGGCCGGGGCAAAGACCATTCCTACCACCCCCAGGATCAGCAGCCACAACATACGGTTTCCTCAGAAAAATCGTTGATCATCAGCATTGTTTTGACGGGACTGGCGGCCTAGAGTGGAAGCACAGACCTTTTCTCAACCGACCGCCGCTGGAGGCGTAGTCCCGTGAGCAATGAATATCGTCATGTGCTGGTGGCCGTGGACCTCACCAAGGACTCCCACAAGATCCTCGAACGCGCCCTGCAGATCGCCGATCGCAACCACGCGAAGCTGTCGATCATGCATACGCTGGAGCCCCTCGGCTTTGCCTACGGGGGCGACATCCCCATGGACCTGACCAGCATCCAGGACCAGTTGGACGACCATGCCAAGCAGCGCCTGGCCGAGATCGCCGATGCCCACGTGGCGCGCGACGACCAGCACGTGGTCGTCGGCATGCCCGATACCGAGATCCATCGCTTCGCCGATGAACACGACGTCGACCTGATTGTGGTCGGCTCCCACGGCCGTCATGGCTTTGCGCTGCTGCTCGGCTCCACCTCCACCGGCGTGCTCCATGGTGCTCAGTGCGACGTACTGGCCGTGCGCGTCGGCAAGGAAAGCGAAGAGTAACCCCAGCGGTTGACCGGATCGCACCTCGCGGCAACCGGATCGCACCCACTGCCCCGTTCATTCCCGGGAGCTTGCCCTCGCCCGTCCACCCAAGCGGTGGACGGGCGAGCTTTTTTCGCAAGACACCATTCGCAAGACACCTTTTGCGAGGCGCCTTTCGAGCGACTCCTCGGTACCACGCAAAGGGGCCAGAGCGCGTCCGGGTCTACTCGCCGGCGGCCATGGCCTCGAGTTCCATCCAGCGCTCCATGACCGCGTCGAGGCGTTCCTGGGTCTCCTGCAGCAACGCCAGACGCTCGGTGACCACACCGGATGGCTGCTGGTAGAAGTCGGGCTTGCCCGCCTCCGCCTCGAGCTCGGCAACCTCAGACTCCAGCCGTTCGATCTCCGCCGGAAGGCCATCGAGCTCCCGCTGCAGCTTGTAGGATAGCTTGACCGGCTTGGCCTTGGCTGGCGCTGCGGCCGTGTCCACCGTATCCGTCTTGCTGGATGCCGGTGCCGGTGCCGCGTCATCCGCGGTCGGCTCCACCCGCTGGCGCGCTGCCCCCTCCCAGGGCGCCGGCGGCAACTTGCCGCCCTGGCGGACCCAGTCGCTGTAGCCACCGACGTACTCGCGTACCTGCCCCCTGCCTTCGAAGGCCAGCACGCTGGTCACCACGTTGTCCATGAAGGCGCGGTCGTGTGATACCAGCAACAGGGTGCCGTCGAAGTTGAGCAACAATTCCTCGAGCAGCTCCAGGGTCTCGACGTCCAGGTCATTGGTCGGCTCATCGAGCACCAGCACGTTGGCCGGCTGGGTGAACAGCTTGGCCAGCAGCAGGCGGTTGGACTCGCCCCCGGACAGTGCCTTGACCGGCTGACGCGCACGCTCCGGCGAGAACAGAAAGTCCTGCAGGTAGCTCATCACGTGGCGGTCCTTGCCACCCACCGTGACCCGATCACTGCCCTGGGCCACGTTGTCGTAGACGGTGCGCTCAGGCTCGAGCCCGGCCCGGAGCTGGTCGAAGTAGGCGACCTGTAGCTTGGTCCCCAGTCGCACCGTGCCTTCGCTCGGCTCGAGTTCGCCCAGCAGGATCTTCAACAGGGTGGTCTTGCCGGCGCCATTGCGCCCGATCAGGCCGATACGATCCCCACGCTGAATCTCGATATTCAGGTCACGGATGACCGTCGCGTCCTCGAAGTGCTGGGTGACGTGAGACAGCTCCACCACCCGCTTGCCGCTGCGTTCGCCGGTATCTACCGTCAGCGAAGCATTGCCCTGGCGCTCGCGCCGCTGGCTACGTTCGCGGCGCAACTGCTCGAGCGCCCTCACCCGTCCTTCGTTGCGCGTACGCCGGGCCTTGATCCCCTGACGAATCCAGGCTTCTTCCTGGGCCAGTTTCTTGTCGAACTCGGCATTCTCCCGGGCCTCGACCTCGAGCTCGTGCTGCTTCTGAGCCTGGTAGGTGGCGTAGTCACCGGGATAGCGCCCGAGCTTGCCACGATCCAGCTCGAGGATCCCGGTGGCCAGACGCGACAGAAAGGCGCGGTCGTGGGTGATGAACAGCACCGCGCCGGCAAAGGCGGCAAGCTGTTCCTCGAGCCAGGCGATGGTGTCCAGGTCCAGGTGGTTGGTCGGCTCATCGAGCAGCAGCAGATCAGGTTCGGCGACCAGCGCCCGAGCCAGCGCCACCCGCCGGCGCCAGCCGCCCGACAGCGAGGACATCTCGGCGTCTTCGGGCAGCCCCAGGCGGGTCAGCACCACATCGATCCGCTGGTGGAACGACCAGCCGTCGATGGCCTCCAGCCGCGTCTGCAGCGTCGCCATGCGGTTCATGTCCGGATCCTCGGACTGCACCAGATGGTGATACTCGGACAGCAGATCGCCGGCCTCGGGCAGGCCCTGGGCCACCACATCAAAGATGGTCTCGCCGCTGGCCTCGGGCAGGTCCTGCTCGAGCACCCCGATCTTGAGCCCCGGGGCGCGCCAGATGGTGCCGCTGTCGGCCTGATTCTCGCCCGCCACCAGTCTCAGCAGCGTGGACTTGCCGGTGCCATTGCGGCCCACCAGCGCCAGCCGCTCTCCCCGCTCGAGCACCAGGTCGGCACCGTCGAGCAACACATGGTGGCCATAGGCCAGTTGCAACTGCTCCAATCGTAGCAGGGTCACGCTTCACCTCTTCGCTTGATCATCGCGACAGTGTACCTCATGCCCCCCTCCTGCTGGCATGACCGATCCCACCTGAGAGTCAAAATCAGAGACCACGCGATCAGCGACATGGCCACCTCGAGCACCGCACCACGTGGTTGTGCCGCCGACACACAGGTACAATGCGCCTCCATCGATATAGCCGCCCCAAGGAGACCGCGTTGTCCGTCCCAGACAAGCCAGCCCCAGACGAGACGCTGCCGAACCCGCTGCCGGAGCCGCTGCGCTTTCACTCGCCTGCCCCTCTGGTCGACATCGGCGCAAACCTGACCCACGAGAGCTTTACCCACGATATCGATGCCACCCTCGCCCGTGCCCGCGCGGCCGGCGTCGAGACGCTGATTCTCACCGGTACCGATCGTGAGCATGCCGAACAGGCGGTGGCCCTGTGCCAGGCCCACGAAGGCCTTTACGCCACCGCCGGCATCCACCCGCACCAGGCCAGCGAATGGGGTACGGAGCTCGAAGCCGCCATGGCCGAGCTACACCAAAAGCCCCAAGTGGTCGCGGTGGGAGAATGTGGCCTCGACTTCAATCGCAACTTCTCGACCCCGGCCGAACAGGAACGCGCCTTCGAGGCGCAACTCGCCCTGGCTGCCGAGTCGGGGCTGCCATTGTTCCTGCACGAGCGCGACGCCGGTGCCCGAATGCGTGACATCCTCGGCGCCTGGCGAGATGATATTTCACGGGCGGTGATACATTGCTTCACCGCGGATCGCGAGACGCTCCACGGCTACCTGGATCTTGACCTGCACATCGGCCTGACCGGCTGGATCTGCGACGAGCGCAGGGGCCATCATCTACGTGATCTGGTGGGCGACATCGCCGCCAATCGACTGATGGTAGAGACCGACTGTCCCTATCTGTTGCCGCGTAATCTGCCGGCCAAGCTCAAGGGGCGCCGCCACGAGCCGGCGCTGCTGCCCTGGATCGTGCGAGAGATCGCCCACTGGCGCGGCGAAAGCGAAGCTGAGCTTGCCGTCAGCAGCACCGCGACGGCCCGCGCCTTCTTCGATATCAAGGAGTCCTGACATGGACGACATGCCTGCCTTTATCGCCGTGGAGACCGGCGGCGACGGCGATCTGCCCCTGGCCATCGCCTGGAGCCTCGACGATGGCCGCATCAAGCACACCCTGATCCAGCCCGACGAGGACTGGCTCGATGCCGAGACGGTGTCCCTCGGCGACTACAGCCGCGAGGAGCTGGCCAGCATCGGCGTGAGTCCGCTGGACGTGATCCGTGAACTGGAAACCGATCACTTCAACGCCACCCTGCTGACCGCCGGCGTATTCGACGACGAGGCGGCCATCTCACGGCTGTTCGACACCTACGGCCTGGATCCGTTCGTCGAGCTGGCCCCGGCAGAATCCCTCTATCCCGACCTGGATCCTGGCGAGTGGGCGCGCGCCCGCAACGAGCTGTTTGCCGAACTGGGCCTCGAGCCCATGCGTCCGGAGCAGGAGGTAGAGGTAATGTTGCATCTGCACAAGCGACTCAGCGACAGCGACTGAGTCCGCAAACGAAATGCGACCGCTGACGGTGCGACTCGGACCGTCAGCCCTCCCGCCAGTCCTCCCGTCAGTCTTCCCGCCAGCCCTCCCACCGGCCCTCCCATAGCTCCATACCCTGTTACCAGGGCTTCAGGCGTTCTCGCGAACTATCGCTTGGTCACGAAGCAGTACCGCCCCTCCCGGCGCGAAGCAAAGCAGCGGCTGGCGTCACCCCCGCTTGGTGGTCACGGTATACCTTGGTCGACTGGTCTCCTCCCTCCTCTCGAGCCAGGCTTGTTCTTCCCAACAAATCGAACTTAAGTGCGCTATACGAACAACAAGCTTCGAGAGAGTGAGCCCATGCCCATTGCCACGAACATTGCCACGAACATTGCCACGACCATTGCCACGTCTTTTGCCCAGCCCCGTCGTCTTGCCGGACCCCGACCTGCCCCCCGCGCCATCGCCACCTTTCTGGCGCTGGCCAGCGCAGCCCTTTTCAGCGCAACCCTGTCCACCTCCGCCCAGGCCGACACCAGTATCGTGATGCTGGGCACCGGCACCCCGGTACCCGACGGGGAGCGGGCCGGTTCCGGGGTCGCGGTCATCCATGATGGCGAGGCCTATCTCTTCGATGTTGGCCCCGGCGTCGTCGAGCGCGCCAGCCAGGCCCAGGAGCGAATGGGCATCGAAGCGCTCGCCCCGGTGAACATCGAGCGGCTGTTTCTGACCCACCTCCACAGCGACCATGTACTGGATTACCCGGAACTGCTCGGCACCTACTGGTGGCGCCGCGAGCAGCCCATCTCGGTGGTCGGCCCGGTGGGTACCGAGGCCATGAGCCAAGGGGTCTACACCATGCTGGCCGAGGACACCAATACGCGCCTGGCCGACAAGAGTCCTGTCACCAATCCTGCGGCGGCCAGGGCCCTGGTGACCGAAATCGAGAAGGAGGGGCTGGTCCACGAGTCACCCGGCATCAGCATCCACGCCTTCGGGGTAACTCATGGAGACTGGGAGCAGGCCTACGGCTACAAGGTCGTCACCGATGACCTGACCCTGGTGATCTCGGGTGACACGTCGCTTTCCGAGGAAGTGCGTCGCCAGGCAAGCGGCGCAGACGTACTGATCCACGAGGTGATCAGCCGTCAGGGGTGGGAACAACTGTCACCGCAGTGGCAGGCCTACCATCAATACGCCCACACGCTGAGCGATGAACTGGCAGAGTTGGCCCGGGAAGCGCGTCCCGGCACCCTGGTGCTGACCCATGTTCTGCACTACTCGGCCCCGCGGGAGAGCGTGCTTGACGAGGTTCGAGCCGACTATGATGGCAGGGTGCTGCTACCCGATGATCTTGACGTCATCGAGTGACCGACGCCATCAGGCGATGGCAGGCTCGAGCTGCTCTCGTCCAAGCTCGATCGCCTCGCTCAACGCCAGCCCTTGCCGATAGAAGCCGCGCAGCGCCGCTTCGAAGGCTGCCGCACGGCGCGGCAGTCCTTCGTCACGGTAACGGCGGGCACGCTCGGCCACCCGTCGGGCGAAGCCTTCACGATCGACCTCCACCTCGCCGAGGTTGTCGACGCTGACGTGAAAGGTCAGCCCGGCCGCCTCGCTGAAGATGCGCTCCAGCGCCTGGGGCGCCACCTCGACCTTCTCGAAGGCCTGCTGCTGCATCTCGCTGCGACCGTCAGGCTCGTACCAGTAGCCGTAGTCTTCCAGTAGTCGCCGACGCGGCCCGGCGATACACCAGTGGCTGACCTCGTGCAGTACGCTGGCAAAAAAGCCCCGCGCAAAGATCACCCGATGCCAGGGCACCTGTTCGTCGGCGGGCAGATACAGGGGCTCATCACCGCCACGCACCAGACGGGTATTGCAGGGGCCCAGAAACAGCCCATCGAACAGTTCGATCACGTCTTCCAGGCGGTGCTCCACAAGGGCTCCTTCAGTTCGGGCGTTTGTCAAAAGCGGCGGCAGGCTGTTCCCGCGCGCCACTACCGAGCGATGTTGGCGAGGGCGCTTGCCAAGGGCGCCTGCCGACAACGATTGCCGAACCCGCCTGGCGAGAACAGTGGCCGATGCCGATTGGCGCGAGCCGGCAAGGATACCAAGGCTTGGCGCACAGCCAAACTCTCGAAGCATTCGATTCTGGCGACATCGCTGGTTTGATTGACCAGACACCGATGACGGCGCTCGGCCTTCGCACTCTGGCACCAGGGCCTGCGGCGCCAAGATGGTGCATCGCTGGTACACTCTCACGGTACCCCGTGTCCCGAGTCGGCGCTTGCCCGGCGATCACCTCTTGGCCGTCTGTCCCGACAGCGGCCCGCTGACTCAAGGCACCAGGGCAAGAAGCCCGTATTCTTTGCATGGAGCCCACCAACGTGCGTCCTTTCCCCACCGGCCTCGGCGCCACCAGCCGCCGCGAGAGCTGGCCCTTGATCCGTCTGGCATTGCCCATCTGTGGTGCCCAACTGGCCCAGGCCGGCATGAGCGTCGTCGATATCATGATGACTGGCCGCCAGAGCGCCACCGACCTCGCCGCGGTCTCCGTCGGTGCAAGTCTGTGGATGCCCTTGATGCTGTTCATGACCGGAACCCTGATGGGGCTGACGCCGATCGTCGCCCAGCTGCTGGGGGGCGGGCGCCAGGCGGGCATTCGCCCCAACGTGCACCAGGCGCTGTGGGTGGGCCTGGTACTGGGGCTGGTCTCGGCGCTGTTGCTGCGCCTGGCGGTGGCGCCGGTATTCGCCTGGATGGAAGTGCCGCCGGAAGTGGCAGAACGCGCGCGTGACTATGTTGGCGCAGTGGCCTTCGGAATGCCCGGCGTCGCTATCTTTCTGGCACTGCGAGCGTTCTCCGACGGGGTCAATCATACCCGGCCGGCGTTGTGGATCAGCCTGATCGGGCTGGCCGTGAATATTCCCAGCAACTATGTGCTGATCTACGGTGGCGACGGTTTTACTCGCCTACTGGGCGACGCCACCCCCGGCTGGTTGGCCGACCTGCCGGCACTGGGCGCCTATGGCTGCGGCATCGCCACCGCCATCGCCATGTGGGTGATGACCCTGGCGATGGTCCGTTACACCCAGAAGAGCCGCGCCTATGGCAGTATCGAACTGTGGCACTCGCCCACCCGTCCGAATCCCCGGATGATCGCCGAACTGCTCTACGTGGGCGTTCCCATCGGTGTGGCGATCTTTGCCGAGGTCACCCTGTTCACCCTGATCGCGCTGTTTATCGCAAGCCTCGGCGAGATCGTGGTGGCCGCTCACCAGGTGGCGCTCAACTACACCTCGGTACTGTTCATGCTGCCGCTGTCACTGGGTATGGCCTTGACGGTGCGGGTCGGCAACACCCTCGGCGGTGGCGACCCTCGGCTGGCGCGACTGGTGGCCTGGAACGGCATCCTGATCGCGCTGTTGGTGGCGCTGTTCAACAGCCTGCTGCTGTGGCTGACGGCGGAGACCATCGTCGGGCTCTACACCCATAACGTCGAGGTCCAGGCACTGACCCTGTCGCTGGTGGGGCTGGCGATGCTCTATCAGGTATCGGATTCCCTGCAGGTGGCCCTCGCCGGCGCCCTGCGCGGCTACAAGGATACCCGGGTGATCATGTTCATCACCCTGCTGGCGTACTGGCTGGTCGGCCTCGGCGGCGGCCACCTGCTGGGACGCTACGGGGTTGGCGACTGGATCGAACCGATGGGGGTACACGGCTACTGGATCGGGCTGATCGCGGGGCTGACCGTCGCCGCGCTGCTGCTCGGTGAGCGCTTCCGGCGCAAGGCCCGAAGCGTTGCCAGGCGCGCGGAGGACGGCTGAGCATGAACGGCTTTCGTCCTGGCCGGTGGCGGCTGCTGCTCACCTCCTGCCTGTCGCTGCTGGTGGGCTGTGGCGACTCGGCGCTGGAACGTGATCTGCTGGCCTATCAACAGCGGCTAGCCAAGGCACTCGACCAGCCACCACCGGAGCCCGCGCCGGTGGCAAACATCGGCGACTTCCCCGAACGCCGTCAGTTGACGCTGGAGATCCCGCCGATCAGGGAAGGCATGCTCGACGTCTTTGCCCTGCGCGGCTGCCATATCGCCAACCTGGTCGCCGAGCGCAACAACCAGCTTGGCAAGACCGCCGCCCCCAGCCAGCGCTGGCTCTACGAGCTGCGTCTGTGGCGCCGCCTCAGCGCCTGCTGGAACGCCGAGGCCGCCGACGCCCTGGCCGAGGGTGACCGCCAGCGCCTGGCTCGCCTGACCGACATCAAGACACGCCAGCTACCGCTGGCCAGCTACAACGCCCTGGTCTCCTCCGAGGAGTGGACCGGCAGCTTCTCGCGGGCAAGCTCTCCCCTGCCTCTCGACGAACTCTCGGCGGTCGACGAGCAGCTTGCGGCGCTTGGCTATCTGAACGAAGCGGTCATCCACCAGTTCGACCGCCAGTGGACGCCAGAGTCCGGGCCACTGGAACAGGCGCTTGCCACCCTGCGGGATCGTCCACTGAGTGCCGAGCTGATGCGCGCCCTGATGCTGGCAAGCCAACGCCTCGAGGAAGCCAGTCGACTGCTAGAGCGCGCCCTCGCCTCCCGCCATGGCTCAGACAACGACCGGACCGGCGCTGATGCGGCATGTTCACAGACGACGACGCTGCCCGAGGAAGGCGACACCCTAGCGTCACTTGAGCGCCTCGAGACGCAGGCGCTACGCTGGTTCGCAGGCATGGACCGACTGCTGGACGCCCATGTGGCGGGCAGCCAGGCCTTTCAGGACTACCGCCGGCAATGGCTCGAGCTCGAAGCCGAAACCACGCCACTGGCAAGTTTCGTGCGCGTACGAGACGATCACCTGTGGTTGCGTCAGCAATGGCGTCAACGCTGTGATACCCACGAGGACTTACGCTAGTTGATGAGTCTGTGCTATTGATGAGAACAGGGACGTAGAGCGCAGCGTCCGGCCCCGGGCCGAGATGCGATGCCGTAAGCAAGCAGCCGCTGGAGGGAGATCATGGGCATTCCACTGTCACCCCGCCCCGCTCGGGTCATCGACCTGGAGAGCATGCGCCAACGCCAACTGGCCCGCAGACGCCTGGTTCGCCTGGCCCCGGAGCTCGATGGACTGGAGATGGTGTACCGACTCGACGCGCACCCGGATACCCTGTACGGCATGCCGATACTGGCCTGGGGGATGCGTGAGAACGGCGATATTGTCGGGCTGGTCCCGTGGATGGAGTCGCTGACGCCATGCGAGCAGCTCGACGATCCGGACCACGGTCACTTCGTCGGCTACCGTGATCCGGAAACCGAGGAGCTGTTCGACCAGCCCCCGGAACACAAGGAAATGGAACTGGCCCACGCGGCGGCCTACTTCGAATACGAGGATACCCGCGAAACCACCCTGATCCAGAGCCTGCCGGATCATCAGGGTACCCACGCCCTGTGCATGGACGAGGAAGGCGCGCCCTGGCAGCTCAAGCAGGTCTTCGGCTGGCGCCTGTACAGCGATGGCACCATCGAGTCCCTGCTGGCCGACGAGAACCTGATCGAAACCGTCCCGGTACTGCCCGGCGACGCCTGCCTCTACCCGGGCCACAGCCGACACCGGGTGGTGTACTTCTTCCAGCGCCAGATCGCCAATCGTATTCGCCAGGAAGACCCGGCGACGCTGGAAGCTCTGGCCATGATGGTCATGCCTGACGACGATGAGGAAGCCGCGCCATAACGTAAGAAGGAGCGTCGGAAGGAGCGTCAGGATCAGCGTCATCACCAGGGAGGGGGCTCAAGCGTTGAGTCCCCTCCCTCGGCAATCTTATCCCAGCCGGATAAAGTAGAAGTGCGAGCCATCTTCAAGACTGCGATGCTCCACCAGCTCGTGCCCGAGAAACTGGCAGAACTTGGGCACATCTCGGGTGGTCGCCGGATCTGTCGCCGTGACCTTGAGCACCTGGCCAGGACTCATGTCCCGCACCGCGTTGTGCATCATCATGATCGGTTCAGGGCAGAACAGACCGCTGGTATCCAGTTCCTTGTCGCTTGCGGGCAGCGCATCGGAAGAATCCACCATCAATACCTCGGAGTTGGAGTGAAAGCATGATCAAGATCATCATCGAGCGCCGCATCATGCCGGGCCTGGAAGAAGAATACGAGCAGGCCGCACGAGAGGCCATGCGCCAGTCGCTGGGCGCCGATGGCTTCTTCGGCGGCGAGAGCCTGGTCGAACAAGGACGCTCCGACCGCCGTCTGATGATCACCAAGTGGCGCGATCTGCGCGCCTGGAAGGCATGGTACAACAGCGAGGCCCGAGAAAGAGTGATGCAGCACGTCCAGCCGCTGCTGACCGAGGCAGAGAACGTCCGGATCTTCGAACCGGCCTACTGACCCACGCCCATCTGCTGCCCGTGTCGCCGCCTCAATCGAGGCGAACGTGCACGGTGACCTCTTCCCTG
Source organism: Halomonas sp. OfavH-34-E (assembly GCF_024124525.1). Classification (NCBI taxonomy): domain Bacteria; kingdom Pseudomonadati; phylum Pseudomonadota; class Gammaproteobacteria; order Oceanospirillales; family Halomonadaceae; genus Halomonas; species Halomonas sp. OfavH-34-E. The sequence continues at coordinate 150,427 of NZ_JAMXRY010000004.1, forward strand.
TCGTGATAGAGGTGACGACAGCGTATTTCGGCCCGAACCCCGGCCTCCTGCAAGCGTGACGCGAGGCCGGAAAGACACAGCGATACCTCCTCCCAGCGCTTCTTCATCGGCAGCTTCAAGTTGAACACCGCCTCGCGACACCAGCGCTGCAACAGCCAACGCTCCATCATGGTGATGACGCGCGAGGGCTTGTCGACGATGTCGCAGACCAGCCAGTCCAGGCGCATCGGCGGCTCCCACACGAAGCCATCCTCACGCAGATGCTCGACCATGCCGCTGGCCATCAGGGCCTTGTCCATGGGGCCATTGTCGATGGCGTAGACCTGCATCCCCCGCTGCACCAGCTGCCAGGTCCAGCCCCCCGGGGCAGCACCAAGATCCGCCGCCTGCATGCCCTCCCCGAGCCGCTCGTCCCACTCGTCACGCGGCACGAATTCATGCCAGGCCTCCTCGAGCTTCAAGGTCGATCGGCTTGGCGCAGCGTGGGGGAAGCGCAGACGTCGAATGCCGCCGGGGAATTCACTGCGATTGCCGGGAAAGCTCATCGCCAGCTGGACCCGGTCACCGTCACGCCAGACCAGGTGCAGCCGTCGTCCTCCCGCCTTGCGCCGCAAGGCACCACGCTTCTTGAGCTGGGAGTTGAGCGGGCGTTCCAACGCCTTCAACAGGCTACTCAGCGCCTTGGCCTCGTTGGTATCCGGGGTCTCCTGCCAGATCGACTCGAAGCTCCAGCCACAGGCCTTGAGCTGCTCGAAGATGGGCGAGAGTCGATCGTCCCGGGACAGCGAGAGCTCCGGCAGGGCCAGCAACGACTGACGGGCAAATACCAGCTCGTCGAGACGCAGGCGACGATGCAAGTCATTGGCCGGGTGCTCGCCGTCCATGCTGACCCTGACCAGCCCCTCCTCCATCAGGGGCTCGACGCTGGCGCCCTCGCCTTCGGCCAGGAACTCAGCGTGCAGGCGGTCGGTAAGCTCGGCGGCCAGGTCCGGCTCGAACCCCGGGCGACAGAATAGAAGGATTTGATCAGGCGTCATGGGTAAAGGTTCTCTTTCTCCAGTCGAGTCCGGCGCGTCCCTCGGCGGTCAGTTCGATATCCTTCAACTGAACATTCAGGGCGTTGGTGGAGATCACCACCTCCCACAACGAAAACACCAGGGATATCGACAGCGATGCCAGGCTGATGCCGAAAAGCAGCATACCCAGCGGCGTCCATGACAGGAACAGCGCAAACATCGACAGGGTACACAGCAGGAAGCTGAAGACCCCGGCGATCTGCATTCGCTTGGTCAGCGAGATGCGCCGGCGCAGTAGTCGGATCTGGGTGACGTGATCCTCTTCCCCCTCCTTTACCTGCTCCGCCAGCTTGCGGATCAGTCCGGCCAGGGTCAGGAAGCGGTTGGTATAGGCCAGCAACAGCAATGAAATGGCGGGAAACAGCAGGGCCGGCGTGGTTAGATTCACGGGGGCACTCCAGAGGATCGACGAAAGTCGATCATGGTAGCAGTCACGGCGCCTGGCGACGAGTCGCGCGGCCCTTCCCCCTGCCTCGAAGGTCAGCTTGACGCACCAGGTGCGACACACCCGGTACGCTGAGACAAGCTCGCGTGGAAAGACGCACAACTTGCCGATCCGGTAGCCACTGCCGGACGGCTGTGCCATATACGAAACTGCCCCCGACGCAAGCGTCGGGGGCAGACAATGGAGCGGAGGCCGCCATCAGGACTCAACCTTCAGAGCCATCAGGCCGCGGCAAACAGAGGCGATGTCCCGATTACAGGATGCCCTGCTCCTTGGCCATCTGACGAGCCGCCCGAGGGGCCGTCCACAATGTCGGCAGCAGCACCAGCGACACCGGGATAGCGGTGATCACGATAAACTGCTGCAGGGCACTGATCTGGCCTGCACCCATTCTCAGCAGAATGGCAGCCATCAGCGCCATGGCGATGCCCCAGAAGGCACGAACCAGTGCGTTGGGCTCGTCGTGACCGGCACCGACCACGGAAATGGCGTAGCTCATGGAGTCACCGGTCGTCGCCACGAAGATGGTGGTCAACAGCAGGATGGCCATGGCCATCAGGCTTCCGCCGGGCAGCGCCTGGGCCACGGTCAGGGTCGCGACATCAAACTGGAAGTTGTTCAACGCCTCGGTCAGATCGATGGCACCGCTCAGTTGATAGTAGATGCCGGAACCCCCCAGCAGGGTGAACCAGATCATGGTAGCCACAGGCGCCATCACCGCCACCGCCAGAATCATCTGCCGGATGGAGCGTCCACGAGAAATCCGAGCGACGAAGATCGCCATCAGCGGGCCGTAACCGATAAACCAGGCAAAGAAGAACACTGTCCACCACTGCATCCACCAGTCCGGTGCGGTCTGGGTGGTCATGGTCGCCATCTCGAAGAACGAGCTCAGATAGGCGCCCGCCCCCTGGGTAAAGGCATCGGTCAGAAACAGCGTCGGTCCCAGGATAAAGATCGTCGCAGCGATCGCTAGAGCCAGAAACACGTTGAAGCGGCTGAGGATCTGGATCCCCTTGTGGATTCCGGTGACCGCCGAGGTCACGTACACCACCCCCAGAGCAGCAAGCACCATCAATTGGGTGCTGTAGCCTTCACTGACACCGAACAGCTCATGAAAACCGAAGCTGACCTGAGTCGCCAGGAAACCGATGGGGCCGACAGTACCCGCCACCACGGCGATCACGCACAGAGCGTCGACCAGGCCACCGAAGGGCCCCTTCATGACCTTTTCGCCCAGCACCGGATACAGCAGGGTCCGCGGCTGCAGCGGCTGTCCCTTGACGTAGTGGGCATGAGCCAGCACCACCGACGCCAGCGTACCCAGCACGGCCCAGGCCAGCAGCCCCCAGTGCATGAACGACTGGGCCAGAGCCCCTGAAATGGCCTCGGCCGTCCCGGCTTCGCTGTCGAAGGCCGGCGGCGTCACCACGAAGTGATAGACCGGCTCACCGGCGGCGAAGAACACACCGCCGCCCGCGAGCAGCGTGCACATGATCATCGACAGCCACTTGAAGGTACTGATCTCTGGCGTCTCGAGATTGCCGATACGCGCCTTGGCGCTGGGAGACACGGCGATGCCCATGGCGATGAAGAAGGTCGCCAGCAACAACAGCTGGAAATAGCTGCCCAGGGTCTTGGCGGTCCAGGCGAAGCCTGCAGAGATGCCGTTGGCAACCATCTCGATGTCGTACACAGACAGGGCGACGAAGCCCATGATGAAGCCGATGCTCAAGATGAGCACGATGGGATCACCCAGTCGAGAACCGGCCGAAGAAGCCCGCGAGTCGGAGGAAGCGGTGGTATGACTCATGTGGTGGGTAGCGACAGCAGACTAGGGTCAGGCTGTCGGACTCTCCTTTTGGGAAAGATGAATGGCGCCCTGATGGGCATGAAGGAAGCACGGAGGATTCCGCGATTTCATGACAGCTCTGTGGCTGAAGGGAAAGGGTTCACCGCGCCTCATGCGCGAATCGAACCCGGCGACGCGCCTGGAACCCGTTCCAGGCGTGTCGTAAAAAAAAGCATGACAATGTCGACGCCGCATGACCACCCCCTGAACAGCGCGATGGTTCAACGCTTGAGTCTTTTTCCGGTCATGCCAGCATGCCACTGGAGGGGTATACGACCTCCGGGCGTCACACAAACAACAGCGCCCTCGCATCAGGGTGAGTCACCCCGACGCTCTTCAAAAGAACTGCAGCGAAGCTGCAAGGGGGGACGAACGACGCGAGCCTTCCCCTGAGAAGAACCAGGCCGGACCGCGTCGAGGGGGTTATCGTCCCGCGCCCGCTTATAGAAAGCGAGCTTAACCTTGTGGAAAATTCCGGTATCCGGAGTTGTACTAGAAACAAGGCAGCTTATCTCTCGCATGGGGGTGAGTCACCCCGAGCTTTTGCAGCGAAGCTGCAAGGGGTGACGAACGACGCGAGCTTGCGAGCGGCCGGACCGCGCCGAGGGGGTTATCGGCGCGGCCCCACATATAAAGAGGGGGGTCTTCCCCATGCGTACGAAAAAGCCCAACTCCTCTCGGAATTGGGCTTCTTCTGAATAAATGCCTGACGATGACCTACTCTCGCATGGGGAGACCCCACACTACCATCGGCGCTGAGCGGTTTCACTTCTGAGTTCGGCAAGGGATCAGGTGGTTCCCACTCGCTATGGTCGTCAGGCGGAAAAAAGACAACGTACACCATGCTGACGATACGCTTCATCGTATCCGTCAATTGATTCGAGACATCATCGACCAAAACCCTTTGGGTGTTATATGGTCAAGCCTCACGGACCATTAGTACCGGTTAGCTCAACGCCTTGCAGCGCTTCCACACCCGGCCTATCAACCA
>NZ_JAMXRY010000050.1:0-37381 GCF_024124525.1 Halomonas sp. OfavH-34-E
GCCGCCGCACGTACGGGCGGCCGCCAGGAGGCCTCGACGTCACCTCGCGGTGCGCGTCAGCAGACGGTGCGCGCACAGGGGCAGTGGCAAGCCTGGCTGCGCCACCATCGCGCCATGTGTGTGGACAGCCTGCGCCGGCTGGTGCGCCAGCCGGTGGGTAGCCTCTTGACCATGCTCGCCATCGCCATCGCCCTGGTGCTGCCCAGCGCCCTGTGGCTGTCACTGGACAGCGCCAAGCTGGTGGACGCCGAGCTGGACGCCAGCGCCACCCTGACGGCCTACCTCGACAAGGGGGTGAGCGAGTCCGAGACCGGTCGCATCCTGGAAGCGCTGGAGGCTCAGTCGGAGGTCGCCGCCACCGAATTGATCACCGCCGAGCAGGGCATGGCGGAATTCCAGCAATCCCTGGGGCTCGATGATGCCCTGGCGCGGCTCGACGAGAATCCGCTGCCCGCCGCGGTGGTGATCTCGCCGACGACGCCGTCTCCGGAGGCCATGGCGGCGCTGTCCGAGCGCCTGTCGGCGATGTCCGGGGTGGCCGAGGTGCGCCTCGACCTGGCCTGGATCGAGCGTCTGCGGCAACTGGCTGAGCTGGGTCGTCGCCTGACCCTGGCGCTGGGGGTGCTGTTTGGTCTGGGCGTGCTGCTGGTGGTGGGCAACACCATCCGCCTGGCGGTGGAGAACCGGCGCAAGGAGATCGAGGTGGTGACCCTGATCGGCGCCACCCATGCCTTTGTACGCCGACCCTTTCTGTACAGCGGCGCCTGGTATGGCCTGGGCGGCGGACTGCTGGCGTGGGGGCTTCTGACCCTGGGCAGCGACTGGCTGGCGGCGCCGGTGGCATCGCTGGCGGCCAGCTACGGCGCGCACTATCAGCTACCGACCCTGGGCCTTGTCGGCTCTACAACATTGCTGACTTGTAGTACACTATTGGGCTGGTTGGGAGCCTGGATCGCCGTCAGCCGCCACTTGGCGGGCATCAAGCCACGCTAGCGGCAACAGGTAATCACCCGTTTCTTGTACGGTTTCGTCGGATGTCTACGACCAAAGGGGAACTTCTTCCTATTTTTATCCTCCAAGGTGCATCCGAAATCTTGTTGGTCTTCGAGGAGACAACCTGCACATGAGCAACAGTCTTCTGCCGGTGGGTCATCTTTCACCGGGGCACGACCTCAACGGCTATATTCAGGCCGTCAATCGCATTCCGCTGCTGACGGTGGATGAAGAGCAGGACCTGGCCCATCGCCTTCAGCAGGAAGGCGATCTGGAAGCCGCCCGCCGTCTGGTCATGTCCCATCTGCGTTTTGTCGTGCACATCGCACGCAGCTATTCCGGCTATGGACTTCCCCAGGCTGACCTGATTCAGGAAGGCAACGTCGGCCTGATGAAGGCCGTCAAGCGTTTCGACCCGACCCAGGGCGTACGCCTGGTGTCTTTCGCGGTGCACTGGATCAAGGCCGAGATCCACGAGTTCGTGCTGCGCAACTGGCGCATCGTCAAGATCGCCACCACCAAGGCCCAGCGCAAGCTGTTCTTCAACCTGCGCGGCGCCAAGAAGCGCCTGGCCTGGTTGAACAGCGACGAGGTCGACGCCATCGCCAAGGACCTGGACGTCAAGCCCGAGGTGGTGCGCGAGATGGAAGGTCGTCTGGCCTCCCATGATGCCGGCTTCGATGCTTCACCGTCCGAGGACGAGGATTCGGCCTATCAGGCACCGGTTCACTATCTGGACGACGCCAGCCAGGACCCGGCGACCCAGCTCGAGGACAGCGACTGGGAGCAGGACGCCACCCGCCGCCTCCAGGGCGCGCTGGCCGAGCTCGACGAGCGCTCGCGGGATATCCTGAGCCAGCGCTGGCTCGCCGAAAACAAGGCGACCCTGCATGAACTGGCCGACGTCTATGGTGTGTCCGCCGAGCGCATTCGTCAGCTCGAGAAGAACGCCATGAAGAAGATCCGCGAACGTCTGGGTGATAGCATGGCGGCCTGACCGCCATCGATTGCGCCAGCCGCTGGCAGGACGAAAACGCCCGAACCTCACGGTTCGGGCGTTTTCAGTTGTGGCTGAGCTTGTACCAGGGCGACTGCCACAAGGGCTGTAGGGTGGTTGCCTGAGCCGCTATACCAGCCGCTATACCAGTCGCTACACGCCCTGGTACCAGCAGCCTAGCCCTGGGCGCTGGCAGCACCCGTTAGGCCGCCAGCGGCGGCTGCGCGGCGGGCAATGTCGCCCAGCGCCTCGTCACCGGCGCTGAGATCGCGAAAGGCGCCCATGGCGCCGAGCAGGGCCGAGCTCTCGTAGGGCACGAACACACGCTCTCCCTGCTTGGCCATCTCCGGCAGCATCGAGATATAGGACTGGCCGAGCAGATAGCCGATGACCGCCCTGGAGCTCTTCTCGCCTTCGCCCATGGCACCCAGTACCAGCTCGATGGAGCGACTTTCGCCCTGGGCACGCAGAATGGCGGATTCCTTGTCGCCCTGGGCGTTGAGGATCGCTGACTCCTTCTGGCCCTGGGCCTTGGCGATGGCCGCGGCCTTTTCGCCCTCGGCCTCGGTGACGGTGGCTCGACGGCGACGTTCGGCGGACATCTGCAGGTGCATGGCCTCCTTGACCTCCGTCGGCATCTCGATGTCCTGCACCTCGATGCGATTGATCGCCACCCCCCACTTGGAGGCAGGTTCCTCCATCTGTTCCTTGATCTTGGCGTTGACCTCGGCGCGGGACTCGAAGATCTTGTCCAGCTCCATCTGGCCGACCACCGAGCGCAGCGTCGTCTTGGCCAGTACCTCCACCGCCTGACTCATGTTCTCGATCTTGTAGACGGCGTTGGCCGGATCGATGATCTGAAAGTAGATGGCGCCGTCGATGCGCACCGTCACGTTGTCGGTGGTGACCACCGGCTGGGACGGGAAGTCCATGACCGACTCGCGCAGGTCGATGCGGGTCTCCTGACTCAGCACCGGGGTGAACTCCTGGCCCTTGCGCAGGTAGCGCACCATCTTGATCGGTCTTGGCTTGTCGAAGAACGGAACGATGAAGTTGATGCCCTTCTGCAGCGTGCGGTGGTAGGCGCCGAGGCGCTCGATCACCATCACCTCGGACTCCTGAACGATCACCAGTCCCTTGATCACCATGATCACGGCGATGACGACGACCACCAGGGCAATCAATAGCCCCGGATTTATGGCATACGGCAACATGCAGGTACCTCCTTGGTATCGAGAGTGTCGCCCAGGGCGACCGACGGCATCCCGCCGCCGAAAGCCAGCTTAGGCAATGGGCGGGCGAGTGGCGATAGCGTCTGGCGGCCGCTGCCCGAACGAGCGCATGACCGGGATCAAGAACCTTCGCCGGCGGGACGGACCACCGCCTGGGTGCCCTCGAAGCGGACCAGCGTTACCTCGTCACCCGGACGAAGGGCAGGACCTCTCCCTGCTTCGTCCGCCAGGCTGGCACGGTAGAGATCACCGTCGAGCTTGATGCAGGGTGCGTCATCGAAGTCGCGGCTGACCAGCACGAAGCGTTGACCGCGGCCTCCACCGCTGCCAGCCACGCCGAAGCCTTTTTTCGCGCCTCGGCCGCGTCGTCTGAGCTGTCGAATCGCCAGCGGCACCAGCACGGCGCAGGCGAGCGCCAGGACGATCAGTTGCAGGGTGAAAGTGGCGCCCAGCCAGGCGGCCAGGGCGGTGAGGGCGAGCGCCGCCGCCAGGGCCAGCAGCACGTAGGAGCCGGTCAGCAGCTCGACCAGCAGGGCCGCGAGTCCGGCCAGTAGCCACCACAGCGCGGGAGATAGAAAATCCATGAGGGGCCTCTTGGAAGCAGCGAAATGACGTCCTGTCCTGTCCGATTCTGCGCCGCCTGCCGTGGCCCGGCAAGCCGGTGAGGCCCGCAGACGACAGCGCCACCGCGATTGCGGTGGCGCTTGGCTGAATGTGAGGAGGCCCGAAAGGCTGTCGTGTTACGGGGCTTACCAGTACCCCAGCACCTTCCACCGTAGAGAGTCTGCGACACCGACCCAGACGGTCAGGTTGACCAGGCTCCTGCCCTGATCAAGAGCGGACCCGCCTTCCGGGCGTCTTGCCAGTACCCCAGCACCTTCCACCGTAGAGAGTCTGCGACACCGACCCAGACGGTCAGGTTGACCAGGCTCCTGCTCTGATCAAGAGCGGACCCGCCTTCCGGGCGTCTTGCCAGTACCCCAGCACCTTCCACCGTAGAGAGTCTGCGACACCGACCCAGACGGTCAGGTTGACCAGGCTCCTGCCCTGATCAAGAGCGGACCCGCCTTCCGGGCGTCTTACCAGTACCCCAGCACCTTCCACCGTAGAGAGTCTGCGACACCGACCCAGACGGTCAGATTGACCAGGCTCCTGCTCTGATCAAGAGCGGACCCGCCTTCCGGGCGTCTTACCAGTACCCCAGCACCTTCCACCATAGGCTGCCGACACCGACCCAGACGGTCAGGTTGACCAGGCTCATCACCAGTCCGGCCTTCCACCAGGTGCCGAGTTCCACATAGCCGGAGCCGAAGATGATCGGGGCGGTGCCGGTGGCGTAGTGGGTCAGCGACATCATCAGCGAGGAGGCGCCGGCCAGCAGCAGGGCGATGTACAGGGTAGGGATGCCGAGGGCGATACCGGCGGCCAGGAAGGCGGCGTACATGGCGGTGATATGGGCGGTGGTGCTGGCGAAGAAGTAGTGCGCGTAGAAGTAGACACCGGTCAGCGCCAGGGCCATGCCGAACCAGCCCATATTGAAGCTGCTGATGCCCTCCTCGATGACCCCGGAGAACCAGCCGATCAGTCCGAGCTTGCCCAGGAAGCTTGCCATCATTACCAGAGCGGCGAACCACACGATGGTGTCCCAGGCGGACTTCTCGCCGAGAATGTCATCCCAGGTCAGCACATTGGTGACCAGCAGGATGGACAGTCCCAGCAGCGCCACCGCGGTGGAGTTTACCTTGAACTCGGGGCCGAACAGCATCGCCGGGATACCGGCCCACAGGATCAACAGCAGGCCGAACACGCCGATCATGATCTTCTCGGCGCGGTCGAGCGGGCCCATGGCGGTGAGCTGCTCGCGGGCGAAGGAGGTGGCGTCCGGGGTGCGCTTGAGCTCCGGCGGATACAGCACGTACAGCACCGCCGGCATCAAGGCGATGGCGACCAGGCCGGGCAACAGCGCGGCCAGCGCCCACTGGGTCCAGGTGATCGAGATGGCGGAGTCGGTGGCCTTGGCGATCAGGTCGACGATCAAGGGGTTGGGGGCCGTTGCGGTGATGAACATGGCCGAGGTGATGGGGTTGGCGTGATAGTTCACCAGCGCCAGGTACTCGCCGATCTTCTTGCTGGTGCCGGACTCGGGGGAGGAGCCGAAACTGTCGGCGATGGAGCGCATGATCGGGTGCATGATGCCGCCACCCCGGGCGGTGTTGCTGGGGGTGATCGGGGCGATGGTCAGCTCCGCCAGGGACAGGGCGTAGCCGATGCCGAGGGTGCGTTTGCCGAAGGCGGCGATAAAGGCGTAGCCGATGCGGTTGCCCAGCCCCGTCTTCGACAGCCCGCGGGAGATCATGATGGCCAGGCCGATCAGCCAGATCAGCGGGTTGGAAAAGCCCGAGAGGGCGTCGGAGACCGCGCCCTTGGAGCTTTCAGGGTTGGTGACGCCGGTCAGCGCGACCACGGTGATGGCAATGATCGCCAGGGCGCCGATGCGCATGGTCTTGCCGATGATGGCGGCGATGGTGGCGACGAAGATCGCCAGCAGGTGCCAGGCCTCGGGATTGACGCCGTCAGGTACGGGGATTACGAACCAGAGCGCCAGCCCCAGGGTCACCGAGACCAGGGCGGGAAGCGGTTTGAATGCGAGCATAAGCGAGCTCCTTTGGGGAAGATCGAGTGATCACCTCTCCGCAGAGAGAATCCGAAGGTGTTGTGCTCATTTACGCATAGACGAAGCGACGTCCGAATGACGGACATCAAGCAGAAGTACGACTTTCGTCGAAATGGTCATGTCGAGTGCAACTTGCGTTGAGGAGGTCGCAGCGCCAAGGCAGGAGATAACGGTGCAGGAGTTGGGTGAGGGCTGCAGCCGACGCCATGCCGGGAACTGCCCGGCATGGCGCGAGAGGAGGTGAACGGTCCCTAGTCGGGCTTGATCGCGGAGCGGCCGCTGCCCAGGAACATCATCGCCAGGGCGCCGAACAGGAACATGCCCTGCAGCTCCAGCGCCCAGCCGCCGCTACTGGTCAGGCTGAACAGCTCACCCATATGCGCCAGATAGATGGCCACCACCATGTTGCCGGCGATCAGCAGACCGGCGATGCGAGTGTTCCAGCCGAGGATTGCCATGACAGGTGCGACGACTTCGCCCAGCAGGACGCCATAGGCCAGCACAGTGGGCAGGCCATGGGAGGCCAGGGTTTCACCGATCCAGGACAGGCTGCCGGGATTGATCAGCTTGCTGACGCCGTGCAGCAGGATCATCACGCCAAGGGCCAGGCGCAGGATCAGCTTTCCCAGGTCGTCGTTGTCGAGGGCGTTGAGCATGGTGACTTCCTTTTCACTAGGGGCTTTTTTGACTCGAGAGCCTTTCACTTCTGGCGTTGGGCAGAAAACAGTCGCGCCGAGTTGTCCGAGACTTCGCAGCATGATCGCGATGACGTCGGCATGGTGCCTTCGGTCGCAACACCAGAATCACCGAAACGGTCGGACCACGCAGGCAATTCTGGCATATTAGGCTTTATCCAGATGACTCAGCTGCAAGGAAGATAGCATGGTTCCGTCACGACTTCGCCGCACCGCCGCTTTCGCTCTTTTCACCCTGGCGCTCAGTGCCTGCTCCAGCCAGCCTGGGCCCACGGTGGGTGGGGGCGACACGGCGGCCCCGGGCAGCGTCTCGAGCCCGCTGGTCGGCAAGCGCTGGAACCTGTTGCTGGTGGGCACCAGCGATCGCCTGTCGATGCCGCAGAAGCCGTACTTCGAGGTGGCTTCCGATGGCAGTGTCAGCGGCAGCGACGGCTGCAATCGCTTCACCGGCACAGTGAGCTTCGGTGACAGCCAGCGTATCGACTTCGGTGAACTGACCGCGACTCGCATGGCCTGTGCCAATCCCCAGGGGGCCCAGCAGGTCCGCGACATGCTCGACAACGCCTATCGCTACCTGATCGACCACGATCGACTGGTGTTCTTCGGCCCCAACTCGCTGGTGCTGGGCGGTTTTCGCGACGCTAGCTGACCGGGCCAGTGTTCATCGGGGCGATCAGCGACTCCAGTTGTCCCTCCTGGGCGCGGTACTCGAGATGTCGGCCGCAGCGCGGCTTGCATGATGCAGGCAGGATCGCAGGCTGTGCTTTCGCTGTTGGAAGCGATCCAGCCACCGGGGATGGATCGCCACCACGCGCACCGGAACGGAAGCTAGTCCCAGCAATTGCACGATGGCCAGGCGGTGTGAGCCGCCGTAGCCGAGCACGACCTCGCCATCCCGGGTAATCAATACCTGCATTTCGTCATCGGGGTGGCGACTGTCGTCGGGGTGTTGGCGAGCCAGTTCTTGCTGGGTCTTGTAGCCGTGTCGGCGAATGCCGTGGTAGGCACGAGACAGCGTCTCGAAGTAGCGAGCGATATCCTCCTCGCTGCGACACCAGTAGGCGCCTTGCTGTGCCGGGTCGGTGCACTCGCCGGAACGATAGCGAGCCACCGCTTGATGCATCTGGGCGTACTGGGCGGTCTCGTGGAAGTGCCTGTCGTGGGCGAAGATGTCCTCGACTGCAGCGGTCTCGTTCAGGCGTGCCTGGCAAAGTGGTGCAACATGGCCGAGGTCCCAGTCGCCTTCACTGATCAACTCACGGCTCAAGCCAGGGCGCGTGACGCAGCGCGCGATGCGACTTGGGTCGATATCGACCAGCGGCAGGTCGTTGGCATTCAGCCAGCGACGTTGAAGGTCGACACGGCCACACAGCTCGGCCAGGTACAGCAGGGCACGCCGTGTTCGGCGACGAAGGCGTGGCAGGGCGGCGAGCCCGGCAGTGCCAGGGAACGCCAGGGGGGAAAGGCCCGAGTGCGTCATGCTGTGCGCGTCTATTGTTGTTGTAGTCGTTGGTATGGTCGTTGTTCGCTCTGTTGTCTTATCTGCGGCCGAATCGGCGATTGGCCTGAAGGAGCGGCTGTGCTGACAGCTTCACTGTGCCGCAAAAAGCTTTAATAGAAGAAACTGAATTTTGTAGTCATACCGTCATCTCTGTGTCGTATCCGATCAGGCTGAGGCGACGCAGACGGTTGCCTTAGGCGAGGGGCAGGCACGAATCAAGAGCGATGTTATGACAGGGGGGGCTGGATGGCCTTCAGCAACGAAGAGAGAGCAGCATTGCTGGCGCTTCACGGGGTAGGGCCGACCGTCGTCAGCCGTTTTGAGCAGCTTGGCATCGACTCCTTCGAGCGTCTGGCGACGTTCGAGTCCCGGGAGATCGCCGAGCAGGTGGCATCGATGCTCAACACCAGCTGCTGGAAGAATTCGCCACGCGCCCTGGCGGCGGTGGAGGCCGCCATCGTGCGTGCCAGGCAAGGACTCAAGGTAGGCTGAGACCCTGACTTGAGATCATGGCGGACAAAAAAGCGCCGCCCCCGCCAGTGGCGGGGGCGGCTCGGGTGGTGCTGACGTCGTGCCGGCTTGGGCCGGGACTCGACTAGAGCGCTGCGACTACAGGGCCGCGATCTTGTCGCGCTGTTCGACCAGCACCCGGCGGGCGGCCTGGTACTCCTCGAGCTTGCCGCGCTCCTTGTCGATGACGGCGGCCGGGGCCTTGGCCACGAAGCCTTCGTTGGCGAGCTTCTTCTCGACGCCGCCGATCAACTTGTCCTGCTTGTCGATCTCCTTGCCCAGGCGGGCGAGCTCGGCGTCCTTGTCGATCAGGTCCGCCATCGGCACCAGTACTTCCATGTCGCCGACCAGCTGGGTGGCAGACAGCGGCGCCGTGCTGGCGTCATCGAGCCACTCGATGGACGACAGCTTGGCCAGCTTGGACAGGAACAGGCGGTTGGCGCTCAGGCGCGCCTGGTCGGCCTCGCTGCCCTTGGTCAGCAGGGCGTCGAGCGGCTTGCCCGGGGCGATGTTCATCTCGGCGCGGATATTGCGCACCGCCACGATCACCCCCTTGAGCCATTCGATGTCGCGGATCGCGTCCTGGTCGATCAACGCCTCATCCGCCAGCGGCCAGGCCTTGGCCATCAGCGAGTCGTTGTCGCCTTCCAGGGTGCCGGCGAGCGGCGCCACGCGCTGCCAGATCTCCTCGGAGATGTACGGCATCATCGGATGGGCCAGGCGCAGGATGGCTTCCAGCACCCGCACCAGGGTGCGCCGGGTGCCGCGCTTGGCGGCCTCGCTGGCGCCTTCGTCCCACAGTACCGGCTTGGACAGCTCCAGATACCAGTCGCAGTACTCGTTCCAGACGAAGTCGTAAAGCGCCTGGGAGGCGTGGTCGAAGCGGAACTCCTCCATCGCACGAGTGACCTGATCCACCGTCTGCTGCAGGCGGGCCTCGATCCAGCGGTCGGCCAGCGACAGCTCGACCTCGCCGCCTTCGCGGCCGCAGTCCTCGTTCTCGGCGTTCATCAAGACGTAGCGAGAGGCGTTCCACAGCTTGTTGCAGAAGTTGCGGTAGCCGTCCAGCCGGCCCATGTCGAACTTGATGTCGCGACCGGTGGTGGCCTGGGACAGGAAGGTGTAGCGCAGGGCGTCGGTGCCGTGGGCCTCGATGCCGTCGGGGAACTCCGAACGGGTCGCCTTGGCGATGGCCTTGGCCTTCTGCGGCTGCATCATGTTGCCGGTGCGCTTGTCGACCAGCGCCTCCAGATCGATGCCGTCGATCAGGTCGATGGGGTCGAGCACGTTGCCCTTGGACTTGGACATCTTCTGGCCCTGGCCGTCACGCACCAGGCCGTGGACGTAGACCGTCTTGAACGGCACCTCGTCGGTGAACTTGAGGGTCAGCATGATCATCCGCGCGACCCAGAAGAAGATGATGTCAAAGCCGGTCACCAGCACGCTGCTGGGATGGAAGGTCTTGAGCTCTTCGGTCTGCTCGGGCCAGCCGAGGGTGCCGAAGGTCCACAGACCGGAGCTGAACCAGGTGTCGAGTACGTCCTCGTCCTGGGTCAGGGCGACGTCGCCTGCGATGCCGTGCTTTTCGCGGGCCTCGGCTTCGGTGCGCGCCACATAGACGTTGCCCTCCTGGTCATACCAGGCAGGGATACGGTGGCCCCACCACAGCTGGCGCGAGATGCACCAGTCCTGCAGATCACGCATCCACGAGAAGTACATGTTCTCGTAGTTTTTGGGCACGAACTGGATGTCGCCGTTTTCTACCGCCTCGATGGCCGGCTTGGCCAGGGTCTCTACCGCCACGAACCATTGATCGGTCAGCAGCGGCTCGATCACGTCACCGGAACGATCGCCGTAGGGCAGGGTGTTGTTGACCGTTTCGGTCTTCTCGAGCAGGCCCTTGGCCTCCATGTCGGCGACGATGGCCTTGCGAGCGGCAAAGCGGTCGAGGCCGGCGTAGGCCGCAGGCAGGCTAGTGTCGATGTCGGTCAGCGGACGGCCCTGGATGTCGAAGGCCTCGGCGGCTTCGAGGATATGGGCGGTCTTCGAGAAGACATTGATCAGTGGAAGACCAGCGCGCTTGCCGACTTCATAGTCGTTGAAGTCGTGGGCCGGGGTGATCTTCACGCAGCCCGAGCCCTTGTCCATGTCGGCGTGCTCATCGGCGACGATGGGGATGCGACGGCCGACCAGCGGCAGCTCGACAAACTTGCCGACCAGCGAGGCGTAGCGCTCGTCGTCGGGATTGACCGCCACGGCGCTGTCGCCGAGCAGGGTCTCGGGGCGGGTGGTGGCGACCACCAGATGGTCGAGGCCGGCGTCGGTGGTGACACCGTCGGCCAACGGATAGCGGAAGTGCCAGAACTGACCCTGCTGGTCGCGATTCTCGACCTCGAGATCGGAGATGGCGGTGTTCAGCGTCGGGTCCCAGTTGACCAGGCGCTTGCCGCGATACACCAGATCCTCTTCGTACAGGCGGACGAAGACCTCCTGCACCGCCTTGTAGAAGCCCTCATCCATGGTGAAGCGCTCGCGGCTCCAGTCGAGGCTTGCGCCCATGCGACGGAGCTGGCGGGTGATATGGCCGCCGGACTCATGCTTCCATTCCCACACCTTGTCGATGAAGGCCTCGCGCCCCAGGTCGTGGCGCGTCTTGCCTTCCTCGGCGGCGACCTTGCGCTCCACCAGCATCTGGGTGGCGATGCCGGCGTGGTCGGTGCCCACCTGCCACAGGGTGTTGCGACCCTGCATCCGCCGCCAGCGGATCAGGGTGTCCATGATGGTGTCCTGGAAGGCGTGACCCATGTGCAGGCTGCCGGTGACGTTGGGCGGCGGAATCATGATGGCGAAGGGGTCGCCCTTGCCCGAGGGCGCGAACCGTCCGTCGTTTTCCCAGCGCTCGTACCAGCGGGCTTCGATGCTTTCGGGTTGGTAGGTCTTGTCCATGGGGTACTCTTGCTAGCGGAGCCCGGGGCATGCCAGGCACGAGACAGAGGCTCGCGCATGGCGCTGGGCTTGGAGTTCGACAGCCGGCGCTCGGGCTCGCAAGCTTCCCGCCGAAGAGCGGTTGCGCGAGTGAGGCCTGCGAAAAATGGGCTCGATTATACCCTGATCCGACGCGGGGCGTCAGGGGCTGACGGGATGACCGGCAGTGTCCAGAGGATTTGGTGACAGGAGCCTACCCCTGACCCTTGAGGTGGTGCGGTGTGACCGGGTAGCCGCGCTGCTTGTAGGTTTTCCAGCACTCGCGCTTGACTGTCAGCACGTCCTGGTGCTGGTTGATGATCTCGGCCACTCGCTCGAAGCGAGAGAACCACTCGGGGATTTCCGGCGACAGATTGAGCATCGCCTGGGGCGGCGGGTCGAGGCTTTGCGGCGGGCCCTGCCAGCCGATGGTGACGGGGACCGGCCTTGCGTTCTCGATACCGGCCTCGTGCGACCCGCCGCCGGGCTCTTGCATACCGGCCCCGCCCCCAGCCGCTCTTGCATCGGCCCCGCCCCCGGGCTCTCTTGCATCGGCCCCGCCCCCGGCCGCTCTTGCATCGGCCCCGCCCCCAGCCTCGAGCGCATGGGGGACGAAGGCGTCGGGACGAAAGTCCCACAGACGCTGGTCGAGCTCCCGGGCCATGGCTTCGTCTTCGGCGTACAGGTAGAGCCGATAGCCCTTGCGGGCGATGGTCTCGGTCAGCCGACAGGCGAAGGCGAGGCGGGCCTCGAGGGTGGTGTCCGGCAGGATGTAGAAGTCGATCTTGGTCATGCGCTCTGACTTGATGGCTGAACGAAGGCCGCCCGGGGGCGGCCTTTTAGTAGGGAAGGAGCCGGATCAGGCAAGACGGGTCAGCCAGCCATGGGTGTCTTCGACACGGCCGTACTGGATGTCGAGCAGACGCTTGCGCAGTCGGCTGGCCACCTCGTTGCCCTCGGGGTGCTCGATCACGCCGTCCTCGCTGACCAGTCGCCCGATGGGGGTGATGACCGCGGCGGTACCGCAGGCAAAGACTTCGGTGATTTCGCCGGAGGCCACGCCATCGCGCCACTCGTCGATGCTGATGGGGCGCTCTTCCGGGGTCAGGCCTTCATCCTTGGCCAATTCGAGCATGGAATCCCGGGTCACCCCCTCGAGGATGGTGCCGGTCAGGCGCGGGGTGACCAGGCGGCCGTCGCGGGTGACGAAGAACAGGTTCATGCCGCCGAGTTCCTCGATCCAGGTGTTTTCCACGGCGTCGAGGAAGGCCACCTGGTCGCAGCCGTGGTCGGCGGCTTCCTTCTGGGCCAGCAGCGAGGCGGCGTAGTTGCCGCCGCACTTGGCGTAGCCGGTGCCGCCGGGGGCGGCGCGGTTGTAGTTCGACGACAGCCAGATCGATACCGGCTTGACCCCACCCTTGAAGTAGGCCGCCACCGGCGAGGCGATGACGTAGAAGTCCACCTCCTTGGACGGGCGCACGCCAAGGAAGGCCTCGGAGGCGATCATGAAGGGGCGCAGGTAGAGGCTGGATTCCTCGGCTGCGCTTGCCGGCGTCGGCACCCAGTCGATGTCCTGGGCGACCAGTGCCTTGACCGCACCGATGAAGTCCTCGTCGGACAGTTCCGGCAGGGCCAGGCGACGGGCGCTGGCGCGAAAGCGCGCGGCGTTCTTTTCCGGGCGGAAGGTCCAGACGCTGCCGTCGGCGTGGCGGTAGGCCTTCATGCCCTCGAAGATTTCCTGGGCGTAGTGCAGCACCGAGGCGGCCGGGTCCAGTGACAGCGGGCCGTAGGGACGTACCTGATGGCCGTGGAAGCCGGCGTCCTCGGTCCAGCGGATGTGGGCCATGTGGTCGGTGAAGTGACGACCGAAGCCCGGGTTCTCGAGAATGGTGTTACGGATGCTCGCGTCGGTGGCGTTGGCGTTGGGCTCGAGCGAGAAGCCTTGGATGGACACGGGTCGTTCTCCAGAATCGTATCGCGCCGCAAGGGCTCTGCGGCGACAGCGGATCGAGGTCGAGTCAGGGGGCTCGACCGGGATGGGGTGGGCAGGCATCGCGCCTGCCGATGGAATCAGAATGACACAGGCTCGCCCTTTCGGGAAAGCCTGTGGGTCGGGAAAGCCTGTAGGACGGGGAAGCCCGCCGGGGCGGGTGCCGACGTCTGTCGGCGCCCGCGTGGACGGCGGACTTGCCGGGTCAGTCCTGGTCGGTGTTGACTACCTCTGCCTCGCGGTCGAGCAGGTAGCGGGTCAGCAGGCCCACCGGGCGGCCTGTGGCACCCTTGGCGCTGCCGCTGTTCCAGGCGGTGCCGGCCACGTCCAGGTGCGCCCAGGGGAAGTCGGTGGCGAAGCGCGACAGGAAACAGCCGGCGGTGATGGTGCCCGCCGGGCGCCCGCCGATGTTGGCCAGGTCGGCGAAGTTGGAGTCCAGCTGCTCCTGGTACTCGTCCCACAGCGGCAGATGCCAGGCGCGATCCCAGGCGGTTTCGCCGGCGTCGAGAAGGTCCAGCGCCAGGTCGTCGTCGTTGGACATCAGGCCGGTGGCGTGGTGGCCGAGCGCAATGATGGCGGCACCGGTGAGGGTGGCGATGTCGACGACGCTGGCCGGCTCGAAGCGCTCGGCGTAGGTCAGGGCATCACACAGCACCAGGCGGCCCTCGGCGTCGGTGTTGAGCACCTCCACCGACAGCCCCTTCAGCGTCTTGATGATGTCGCCAGGCTTGGTCGCGCGACCGCTGGGCATGTTCTCGGCGGCGGCGACGATGGCGACCAGGTTGATCTTCGGCTTGATCGCCAGGATCGAGGCAACCGCGCCGAACACGCTGGCGGCGCCGCACATGTCGAACTTCATCTCGTCCATGCCGGCACCGGGCTTGAGCGAGATGCCGCCGGTGTCGAAGGTGATGCCCTTGCCGACGAGCACGTGCGGCGACTCGTTTTCGTCGTCCGCGCCTTGATAGCGCATCACGATCAGCCGCGACGGCTCGTCGCTGCCATGACCGACGGACAACAGCGAGTGCGCGCCGAGCTCCTCGAGGGCTGCCTCGTCGAGGATCTCGGTGGTCAGGGCGCCATCGGATTCGCTGGCCAGGCGCTCGGCCTCGCTGGCGAGGTAGCGCGGCGTGCAGACGTTGCCTGGCAGGTTGCCGAGCTGGCGGGCCAGGTTGATGCCCTGGCCAACGGCGGCACCCTGGCGGGCGCCTTCGCTGGCCGCGTTCTGGTCTTCGCCCTCACTGAGCAGGATCGACACCGTCTTGAGGCTGGGAGCCGGGCCACTGTCTTGCTTGAAGTCGGTGAAGCGGTAGCTGGCGCGCAGTGCGCTCTCGGCGATCTTGTGGGCCTTCCAGCCGGCGTCGCGATCCTCGACGGGCACGTCGGTGAGGGCTACCGAGACTTCGTCCACGGTCAGCTGACCGAGGCTCGCGAAGGCGGCGTCCACGGCCTTGCAGAAGGCGCCTTCGTGGCACTTGTCGCGCTCGCCGAAGCCGACCAGCAGCAGGCGGTCGGCGCACAGCCCAGGCGCAAAGGGCACCAGCTGGACGTTGCCGAGCTTGGCGTTGAAATCGCCACGCTCGATCAACTGTCCGATCAGACGCTCGCTGGCGTCGTCGAGCTTGGCGGCGGCAGGAGTAAGTTCACCGTCCTTGAACACCGGGATGACCAGGCAAGCGGTCTCGATCTTGACCGGGTTGGCCGTCTTTACAGGGAATTCCATGCTGACTCCACAAGACAAGTGTGGGGGGATTCTGGATAATGCCGGCACGATGCCGAGTCCATCCAGTGTACCCAAGGCCCCCGGGGTTTGCATGATCACCGTGGCCGCAGCGACCGATCGGGTAGAGACATCGATCAGGGACCTATACTGGATCAGGGACGACCGGTGAGGACGACCGAGAGCAGGAGCGCGCATTGATCATATTCCGTTACCTCACCCGCGAGATTCTGCTGACCATGTCGGCGGTGGCCGGGGTGCTGCTGCTGGTGATCATGGGCAGTCGGTTTATCCGCTATTTTGCCAACGCCGCCGAAGGCGAGATCCCGGCGAACATCCTCGGTTCGCTGATGCTCTATCACATGCCGGGCTTTCTCGAGCTGATCCTGCCGCTGGCGTTCTTTCTCGGAATTCTGCTGGCCTACGGCCAGCTCTACCTCAACAGCGAGATCACCGTGCTGGTGGCCTGCGGCACCAGCCCCAACCGCTTGCTGACGGTCAGCCTGGTGCCCGCCGCCCTGGTGGCACTGCTGGTCGGGATATTCAGCCTGTGGCTGACCCCCGCCGGTGCCTTGCACAACGAACTGGTGCTGGAAGAACAGCGCAGCAAGCTCGACTTCTCGGCGCTGGCGCCAGGGCGTTTTCAGGAGTTCGGCAGTGGGCGCATCGCTTATGCAAGCGATGTGTCCGAGGACGGCGAGCGCATGCAGGAGGTGTTCATCAGCGAACGCCAGAAGCGCAGTGATGGCTCGCCCGAGAGCGTGGTGACCCGGGCGACCCAGGGCTACCAGTCGGTGGATCCGGACACTGGCAGTCGCTATCTGGTGCTGGAAGACGGTGAACGCTATAGCGCAGAGGCCGGTCGCGCCGACGCCGAGCGGCTCGAGTTCGGTACCTACGCTGTGCGTCTGGCGCGGGCGGTGGAGGCGGTCGAGACCGACTCGGCGGAGTTTGCCACCACCACGACCCTGCTGAATGACGCTTCGCCCGAGGCCAGGGCCCAGTTGCAGTGGCGACTCGGCGCTCCCCTGATGGTGTTCGTGCTGACCCTGCTGGCCCAGCCGCTGTCCCGGGTCAATCCACGCCAGGGCCGCTTTGCCAAGCTGCTGCCGGCGATCTTTCTGTACGTGGCCTACCTGAGTCTGCTGCTGGCGGCCATGGACGCCATCGGCAGCGGCAGCCTGCCTGCCGTCATCGGCATGTGGCCGATCCACGCAGGCTTCCTGATCCTCGGCCTGGGACTGGCCTTCAATGCCCAACGCAAGGGAATGAGCGGATGATTCTCGATCGCCTGGACGGCTACATCGCCCGCAACGTCCTCGCTGCCATTCTGGTAGTGCAGGTGGTGCTGCTGGGCCTGGACCTGATCATCACCTATATCGATGACCTCGGAGACATCGAAGGCGGCTATGGTGCCTTCGAGGTCTTCCTGTTTCTGTGCATGCGCCTGCCCTGGCGCTTTTATCAGTATGCCCCGGTAGGCGTGCTGATCGGCGCCCTGATCGGACTCGGTAGCATGGCTTCCAACAACGAGCTGACGGTGATGCGGGCGGCGGGACGGTCGCTGGCGCGCATCGTCTGGGGGGTGATGAAGCCGATCATCCTGGTGGTGGTGATCGTGCTGACGGTGGCAGAGTTCGTCAGCCCCAGAACCGAGCAGTTCGCCCACGCCTGGAAGGTGCAGCAGATGCAGGGCGAGGGCGCGGTGGTCACCGAACGCGGTGGCTGGCAGCGCGAGGGCGACGACTTCTATCGCTTTGGTGCGATTCGCGCCGACGACACCGTGCTGGATCTGACCCGCTACGAATTCGACGGCCACCGGCTGGATTCGGTAACCACTGCCAGGCGTGCGGTGTGGCAGGGCGACTTCTGGGAGTTGCAGCAGGTCGAGACGACCCGCTTTGCCGATGACCGCACCGAGGTCGACAAGGTGGCTAGCCTGCGCTGGGACACCAGCCTGTCGCCGACTCAGCTGTCGCGTCTGCTGCGCGACGTGGAGACCCAGGCACCGAGCGAGCTGTGGGCCTACGCCGACTATCTGGACGAGCAGGGCCTGGAGGCCACCCAGCCGCTTCTGTACTTCTGGCAGAAGATGCTGATGCCCCTGACCATGGCCTCGCTGGTGCTGGTGGCGGCGTCCTTCGTGTTCGGCCCGCTGCGCACCGTGGCCGCCGGGACGAGGGTATTCTACGGGGTCATCACCGGGCTGGTGTTCAAGTACCTGCAGGATCTGCTGGCACCGGCCTCCACGGTATTCGGCTTTTCGCCGGCTTGGGCGGTGCTGGCCCCCACACTCGTGTGCGCCCTACTGGGACTTCACCTATTGAGGCGGTCGGGGTGAAGGGCGGCATGCCTGGCGCCGGCTTGGGCACTCTCGATCGACCCGGCCCCAACGTTAGCGCGCGCCTTGCCGAGACTTCACCTGCTGAGCAAACCCAATGACACGACGTTTTCCCCATCTCGATGATGTCTGGCCCGCAGGGCTGGGCCGGCGTCTGGGCGCCATGTTCTACGACAGCTTTCTGTTGCTGGCCATCTGGATCGCGATCACCACCTTGCACGTGCTGGTGGTGCGCAAGCTGCTGGGCCTGGCCCCGGAAGAGGTGGGGGCAGGCGTTTGGCAGGTGCTCAGCCTGCGACTGCTGCTGGTGGTCGCGGCCTTTGCCTTTTTTGCCTTCTTCTGGCGCCGCGGGGGCATGACCCTGGGGATGCAGGCCTGGCGCCTGCGCGTCCAGACCCTCGACGGCGGGCCCATCAGCCTGCGTCAGACCATGCTGCGCTTCGCCGTGGGAGCGTTTTCCTTCGTGCCGCTGGGGCTGGGCCACTGGTGGGTGCTGTTCGACGCAGAACGGCGCAGCTGGGCGGATCTGGCGTCTGGCACTCAGGTGGTAGTGCTGCCGAAGGCGGCGAAGCGATAACCCTGCAACGAGCGCTTACGCAAGACTCCTGAACAGGGCAGCTTACCCCTCAGCCCGACTCGAGCGTCTGCCATCGACCCTTCACCCTCTGCAGCGCCCGGCCGACGTTCTCACTGAGATGCTGCTCGGCCCCTCCCCATCCAGCCTGCACGAGTCGCTCCCCTCTGTTTCGTTCCTGGTTTTCTGGATGCTGTCGATTGCCTGTCGATTGGCTGTCGGCAGGGGCAGCGCTTGAGCTGAGTCATGTAAATTCAAATCTTTAGCTAAAGTAAATACGAATTACTCTTGAAAAGGTTGCGTGTCGCTATGGGAATCATTTACATTGGCTATAGTGATTCAGGAGAGATGGCGATGTACGTATGCCTGTGCAAAGGGGTCAGTGACCGACAGATTCGTCAGAGCGTCGATGACGGCGCGCGTAGCTGGCGTCAGGTTCAGCGTGAGACCGGTTGTGGCACCCAGTGCGGCAAATGTGCCTGTGTGGGCAAGCAGATCACCCGTGACGCCATCCAGGAAGCGTCGAGTCTGGAAGTCGAAGCGCTGGCCTATGCGGTATAGCCTCGGTCGTCGGTACGCTCTTGCGCTACTTCCTTTGCGGTAGTCTTTTGAATTAGCAATCGATATCGTTGTAGTTGCGGTTTTCAAGATTCTGATTTTATTGAGTTTTTTCATGGATGCCCTATACTGCTTCTTGACGGGAGCTGGTAGGGCATTGCTTGTCGTGCCAGTGTGTCTGTAGCCCCGCGTCTGTTGCCCTGTGAAGGCGTGCGAGGCCAAGGAGAGACGTCGCCTCTGCGGCGTCCGATGCAAGACGGTTCGATCAACGACGACTGGCCACGGCCGGTCGGCAATCACCGGCAAGCACAAGTCCGGCAAGCACTGAGGAGTTTTCCATGAAAGGCGATCCCAAGGTCATCGAGCATCTCAACAAGGTGCTGGGCAACGAGTTGGTGGCCATCAATCAGTACTTCCTGCACGCCAAGATGTACAAGGACTGGGGCCTGGCCCGGCTGGCCAAGTGGGAGTACGACGAGTCCATCGAAGAGATGAAGCACGCCGACATTCTGATCGAGCGGATCCTCTTTCTCGAAGGCATCCCCAACCTGCAGGACCTCGGCAAGCTGCATATCGGCGAGGACACCCGCGAGATGCTCGAGGCCGACCTGGCCGCGGAGCATACCGGGCGTGACGACCTGATCGAAGCCATCACCTACTGCGAGCAGGTGCGGGACTACGTCAGCCGTGACCTGTTCCAGAAGATCCTCGACGACGAGGAAGAGCACATCGACATCATCGAGACCGAGCTGGGTCTGATGGACAAGGTCGGCTTGCAGGCGTATCTGCAGACGCAAATGCAAAAGGCCGGCGGCGAAGAGTGATTTAGCGCTGGCGCATTGCATCGACAGCGCCCAGGCAAGCAAAAGGGGAAGCCAGCGGCTTCCCCTTTTTGCGTCTGCGTGTTCCGTTGCCTGCGTGCTGGCCAGGTCGTGTGGACTTGTGTCTCCGGGCTGGCGCTGTTGGACCAGCGTTATCGAACTGGCAGCGTCGGACCGACGACATGGATCCGGGCGCCGTCAGGGCCTGCTAGGCGCTGTCGGAAAAGTCGACGAGCGATGGTTAGACAAGGCAAAAATCGGTGAGAAAGCGCAGTTTACGGGGTGTAAATGAGCATTTTGACCGGGCTGGCGCACCAGCCGATTTTTAACGCCGTATTACCGAGCGCAGACAGTTTTCAGACAAGCCCTAGAACGCCTTCTCGAGGGCAAAGCGTGGAGTGGTGACACCTTCGACGTCGACGCTCTCGCAGAACATCTCAAGCGGGCGCACCCACAGGCCGTAGTCGCCGTAGAGCGCGCGGTACACCACCAGGGCCTCTTCGCTCTCGCTGTGGTGGGCGACGCCGGTCACCTCGTAGAGCGGGCCCTTGTAGTGGCGATAGATGCCGGGCACCGGAAGGGGGGATTGCGGGGTTGTCATGGTCGGTTCCTTGTCTGGCTCATTTTACCCGGGTCAGTCTGGCCAGCGCCCGCGAGGCGGCGACAAAGCCGAAGCTGCCGGTGACAAAGGTGGCGGCGCCGAAGCCGCTCTCGCAGTCCAGGCGCGTGGACTCGCCGGCACCAGGCTTGGTGTGGCAGACCTCACCGTCCTGGCCGGGGTAGACCAGCTGCTCGTCGGAGTAGACGCACTCGACGCTAAAGCGGCGCTTGGGGTTGCGCGAAAAGCCATGGTCGCGGCGCAGGCGCGAGCGCACCTTGGCAAGCAGGGGGTCATGCTCCGTGCGGGTCAGGTCGGCCACCTTGATCCGGGTGGGGTCGGTCTGGCCGCCGGCGGCACCGGTGACTGTCAGCGGCAGCTTGCGGCGCTTGCACCAGGCGATCAGTGCGGCCTTGGCCACCACGCTGTCGATGGCGTCGATCAGATGATCGGCGTCCTCGGGAATGCGTTCGGCGAGATTGGTCGGGGTGGCGAAGGCGACATCGGCGACGACCTCGATGCCGGGGTGGATGGCCCGGCAGCGCTCGGCCAGCACTTCCACCTTGGGCCGCCCGATGGTGCCGTCGAGGGCGTGAAGCTGACGATTGACGTTGGATACGCAGACGTCGTCGAGGTCGATCAGGGTCAGCTTGCCGACGCCGCTTCTGGCCAGCGCCTCCACCGCCCAGCTGCCGACACCGCCGACCCCGACCACCACCACGTGGGCTTGCGCCAGACGGGCGCTGGCGGTGGTGCCGTAGAGACGGCGAATACCACCAAAGCGCAGGTCATAGTCGTTGTCGCTGGGGTCAGTGCTCATCAGGAATCTCGCTGGGTCGTTGCGGTCACGTTGGCGTTGGTGGTGCTGACTGGCCGGGGCAGGTGGGCGCGCCAGCCGAAACGGTCGAACAGCCGCGTCATGCAGGCGTCCAGTGGGCAGCACAGCGCCATCGGGGTGCGATGGCGAGGGTGCTCGAACTCGAGCGAGGTCGCCGCCAGCAGCAGCCGATCGCAGTCCAGGCTTTCGCGAAAGAAGCGGTTGTGATTGCCCTTGCCGTGCTTGGCGTCACCGATAATCGGGTAGCCGATGCCGGACAGATGGCGGCGTATCTGGTGGCGCCGGCCGGTCAGCGGGCGGGCTTCCATCAGCGAGTAGCGAACCTGGGGGTAGCGGTCGATACGTACCGGCAGCTCTACGCTGTCGAGTCGACGCACCTCGGTGATCGCGGGCATCGCCGGCATCTCGGCCTTGGGCCGGCTACCGTCTTCCTCGCGCAGTGCCCGGTCGATGCGCTCGGTCTCGGGGCCGATGCCGCGCACCACCGCCAGGTAACGCTTGGTCACCTGGCGCTCGGTGAAGGCCTCGGCCAGCCGCCGGGCCATGTCCGAGGACAGCGCGAACACCATGACCCCCGAGGTAGGCCGGTCGAGCCGATGCACCGGGTAGACCCGCTG
This sequence comes from Halomonas sp. OfavH-34-E, assembly GCF_024124525.1. Lineage (NCBI taxonomy): Bacteria > Pseudomonadati > Pseudomonadota > Gammaproteobacteria > Oceanospirillales > Halomonadaceae > Halomonas > Halomonas sp. OfavH-34-E. Next base: position 21,624 of record NZ_JAMXRY010000050.1, read on the forward strand.
GCCCAACTGGTCGCGCAGGCGCTGCAGCAGGAATTCGCGCTCGCCACGGGCCAGCGCGCTGCGATGCACCAGCAGCCCTGACGGCTTGTGCACCGCCACCAGATCGTCGTCCTGGTAGAGAATGGGCAAGGGCAGGGACATCGCGGCGATACCTATGGCGTGAATGCGGGCTCGAGGCGCGCTATTGTCGCCATGTTGCGGCGATCTGTCATCCGGATTGCGACGACTCCGTGAGTCGAGGGGCATCTCTGGCTACGGCTTTGGTCTATGATGAGCCCCGACAATCGGTGAGGGAGCAGGCTATGACCCGAGGGATAGGGATGCTGCGCTGGTGCAGGGACTGGGCACCGGTCCTCAAGGTACTGTCGGTACTTTGGCTGGTGCTGGCGCTGTTCATGCTGCTGCCCTGGGGGGTGCTGGTATGGGAAGGCGACGCCGACGCGCCGGCCTTCGCTCGTTCCCTGCTGGTGGTGCTGGCCACGGTGCTGATGTGCTGGTGGCTGACCTGGCGGATACCGGTGGCGCTCAAGACCCAGCAGATGTTCGTGCTGACCACCCTGAGCTGGGTCAGTATCAGCGGTTTCGCCAGCCTGCCGCTGGTGCTTGGCGCGCCCCATCTGTCGCTGACCAATGCGGTGTTCGAGTCGGTCTCGGCGATCACCACCACCGGCTCCACCATCCTCACCGATATCGACCAGCTGTCCGATGGTCTCAAGCTGTGGCGGGGTTTGATGCAGTGGCTCGGCGGCATCGGCATCATCGTCATGGGCATCGCCATCCTGCCGTTTCTCAAGGTCGGCGGCATGCGCCTTTTTCAGACCGAATCCTCGGACTGGTCGGACAAGGTGATGCCGCGCACCGGCGGCATCGCCAAGGCCACGCTCGGCATCTACGCCCTGGGCACCCTGGTGGCGATTCTGGCCTACGGTATCGGCGGCATGGCACCGGTAGACGCGGTGGTGCACGCCATGAGCTCGGTGTCGACCGGCGGCTTCGCCAACTCTGACGCCTCCTTCGGGGCCTACGCCGACCAGCCGCATCTGTTGTGGATGGGCACCTTGTTCATGTTGCTTGGCGCCTTGCCCTTCGTGCTCTACATCCGCTTTCTGCGCGGCTCGCCGCTGGCCTTGTGGCGCGACGAGCAGGTCCGTGGGCTGGTGTGGCTACTGCTGGTGGTGACGCTGATCCTCAGCTTCTATCGGGTATGGCGAGGCGAGGCGATGTTCGATGCCCTGACTCACACCGCCTTCAACGTGGTCTCGGTGGTGACCACCACCGGCTACGCCAGCGACGACTACAGCCAGTGGGGCCCGTTCGCCGCCATGGCGTTCTTCTATCTGACCTTTGTCGGTGGCTGCAGTGGTTCGACCAGCGGAGGCATGAAGATCTTTCGCTTCCAGGTGGCGATCAAGATGCTGCTGAGCCAGCTGCGCTTCTTGATCCACACCCATGGGGTCTTCGTCTCTCGCTACAACGGTGCGCCGCTGTCCGATGAGATCAGCCGGGGCGTGGTGGCCTTCTCCTTCTTCTTCTTTCTGACCATCGCCGGCCTCGCCCTGGCCCTCGCCATGCTGGGCCTCGATCTGGTCACGGCACTGACCGGGGCGGCCACGGCGGTGGCCAACGTCGGGCCAGGACTTGGCGATATCATCGGCCCAGCCGGCAACTTTTCCACCCTGCCCGACGCCGCCAAGTGGCTGTTGTGTGTGGGCATGCTGATGGGCCGCCTGGAAATCCTGACCGTGCTGGTACTGTTGACCCCGATGTTCTGGCGCAAATAGGTCTTTGGCGGCGGTGGGGGAGGTGATCGATGGCGTAGTGTGCCGGGTTGGACAGACGGCTTGGCGGCTGCCATGTTGCACGGCAACATGACAGTCGACATTGGTCGTCTCGCCGAAGGTGGCGGCGGCGGTCATTCTGAGCTGACGCCCGTCGGGAGCCCCGTGATGAAACTGTCCCCTGCCTATCGCATCGCCGCCACTATCCTGCATGGATTCGACGAGTACCGCTCGCGCTTCAAGCAGATCACCCTGGACGCCAATCGACGCTTTCGCGACGCCGCCTGGCGCGAGGCCCAGCAGGCCTCGGCGGAGCGGATCAACCTCTATCAGGAGAAGGTCGACGAGACCCTGGGGCGCCTGCAGCGCACCTTTGACGAGGACATCCTGACCCACTGCGAGTGCTGGCGTGAGGCCAAGGGGCACTATGTCGAGCTGATCGGTCAGCGACTCGACTACGAGCTGGCCGAGACCTACTTCAATTCGCTGTTCTGCTCGATCTTTCATCACCGCCACATCCGCGATGACTGGATGTTCGTCAACTCCTCCAGGGACGCCGCGTCACACCACTCGGGCATCGAGCTGTGCCGACACATCGCGGTGGAGGGGGACTGGTCAAGGGCCATCGCCGAGGCGCTGGAGGGGGCCGAACTGGGCATGGAGTTCATCGACCTGGGCCACTGCGGACATCTGGCGCGTGACTTTCTGGTCGAGCACCTGCCGCAAGGGCTGGCGGACGGCACGGACACCGAAATCGAACTGCTGAAGAGCGTCTTCTACCGCAACAAGGGCGCCTACCTGGTCGGCCGCATCCACCGCGATGGCGAGCAGGTGCCGCTGGTGCTGCCGGTGCTCCACGAGGAGGGCAAGGGGCTGCACCTGGATACGGTGCTGATCGAGCCCGACGAGGTGTCGATCATCTTCTCCTTCACCCGGGTCTACTTCCAGGTCGATGCCACTGTGCCCCGTGAGTTCGTGGCCTACCTGCACATGCTGATGCCGGACAAGCCGATCAGCGAACTCTACGCTGCCATCGGCTTCTTCAAGCACGGCAAGACCGAGTTCTTCCGCGCCCTGAACCAGCAGATCGCGCGGCGCGAGGACAAGTTCATCATCGCCCCCGGGGTGCGCGGCATGGTGATGGCGGTGTTCGTGCTGCCGTCACACCGCACCGTGTTCAAGATCATCAAGGACCGCTTCGACCCGTCCAAGGCGATGAGTCGCGACAACGTGCGCGAGAAGTACGGCCTGGTCAAGCGCCATGACCGGGTCGGCCGGATGGCCGATACCCAGGAGTTTTCCTACCTGGTGTCGCGCAAGGACCACTTCGATCCCGAATGCCTGGAACATCTGCTGGAAGTGGCGCCGAGCAACGTCTACCTGAAGGACGACAAGGTCATCATCAAGCACTGCTACACCGAGCGCATGATGACCCCGCTGAATCTGTATCTGGAACAGTGTGACGAGACCGAGACCCGTGCGGTGCTCAAGGACTACGGCAATGCCATCAAGCAGATGGCGGCGGCCAACATCTTCCCCGGCGACATGCTGCTGAAGAACTTCGGGGTGACCCGCCACGGGCGGGTGATCTTCTACGACTACGACGAGGTGAGTTATCTCACCGAGTGCAACTTCCGGCATATCCCGGAGCCCCTGTATCCCGAGCAGGAGCTGGCCGACGAACCCTGGTACTCGGTGGGGCCCAATGATATTTTCCCCGAGGAATTTGGGCCCTTCCTGTTCGCCAATGTGCAGTTGCGCAAGCTGTTCTTCGAACTGCATCCGGAGCTTTTCGATGCCGACTACTGGAAGAGCCTGCAGGCGGCGATCACCGACGGTCAGGTGATCGACGTCTACCCTTATCGCAACAAGCAGCGCTTCGCCTCGGACCCCGGGGGCCTGACCTACTGAGTCCGAGGCGGCGCTGATTCAGACTCTCAAAGCTGTGGAGCGAGTTCATGTCCAAGGCCCCCCACCTGGTGGTGCTGACCGGCGCCGGCATCAGCGCCGAGAGCGGAATCCAGACCTTCCGTGCCGCCGATGGCCTGTGGGCGGATCATCCCATCGAGGACGTCGCCACCCCCGAGGGCTGGGCACGAGACCCGCAGCGCGTGCTGAGCTTCTATGACGCCCGTCGGGACCAGGTACGTGGCGCGCGTCCCAACGCCGCCCACCGGGCGTTGGCTAACCTCGAGGCGCGTGGCTTCGAGGTCAGCATCGTCACCCAGAACATCGACGATCTGCACGAGCGAGCGGGCTCCCGTCGGGTGCTGCACCTGCATGGCGAGATCATGATGGCGCGCTCCTCGGTAGACGAACGCATGCGCTATCCGCTGGGGCGTCGCAATATCGCCATGGGCGACGTCTGTGACCGTGGCAGCCAGCTGCGCCCGGACGTGGTCTGGTTTGGCGAGGCGGTGCCGGCCTATCAGGACGCCTGCGAGATCGTCGCCGAGGCGGACCTGTTGCTGGTGGTCGGCACTTCGCTGGCGGTGATGCCGGCGGCGGCCCTGATCAACGAACTGCCCTTCGATGCCGACTGCGTGCTGGTGGACCCCGACGAATCGCTCAGGGTGCCTGCTGGCGTTGCCCGGCTGGTGATGCCGGCAGGTGAGGGCGTGCCCGCCCTGACCCGTCACTGGCAGCGTGAAGGTCGACTGTTCATGCCGCAATTGGGCTAGGCCCGGGCGATGGTGGCGCCGTCGAGCGGGTTTTCTAGAGAGCCGTCGAACGGGTTGTCTATAGAGCCGTTGATTGGGTTGTCTAGAGCGCCATCGAACGGGTGGTAGATAGAGCGGTCTTTCGCGTGGCTTGCCTGACGCAGGCAATGGGGCGTGGTAGATTGGGCGCCCTTTGCCGCAGCCTGCATCCCGCCCATGTGTGACTCTCGTTTCGCCGATTCCGCCCCCTCCCAGCAAGACGCCCGCTCCGAAGATTCCGGCTCGACTCAGGAAGCTTCAACTACCGAGGAGGCGTCCGCCGATCGCCATCCGGGTGAGCCGAGCGCTGTCGGGGATCCGCACCTCGGCGAGAGCCCGAGCCTCGACAGGGACCCTGCCACCGGTCATCCGCGTCCCCCGCGACGAGAGTTCAAGGCGCGCGGCAGTTTCGTCACCCGTTGCGCCGGCTGCAACCTGCCTGAACTCAACTGCCTGTGTCCCTATCAGGCCAAGGCCGACTCTCGGGTCCAGGTGTGGCTGATCACCCATCCGCTGGAGCACCACAAGCCGACCAACACCGGCCGTCTGATCGCCGACGTGCTGGCGCCCACCCGAGTCTTCACCTGGTATCGCACCACGCCCGATGAAAAGCTGCTGGCGCTCCTGGCCGACGAGCGTTACGCCCCCTTCGTGGTATTCCCCGACGACCAGCCCGACTACGCCGACCGCGTGGTCGAGGTGGAGGCGGTCCGGCGAGTCCCCCGGGAGCGCATCCCGGTGCTGATCCTGCTCGACGGCACCTGGCGTCAGGCGCGGCGGATCTTTCGCAAGAGCCCCTACCTGGAACGCCTGCCGGTACTGCCGTTGAGAACCGATCGACTGACGCGTTATCGGTTGCGCAAGCCGGCCTCCCAGGCGCATCTGTGCACCGCCGAGGTGGCCGCCGAGCTATTGCGTCAGAGCGGCGAGGAAGACGCCGCTTCGGTGCTCGACGATTACTTCGACGTCTTCAACGACAGCTACGCCGCCAGTCGGCGCTACCACAAGATCGAGACGCCAAGCCCGGCCATGCGCAGGTTGGCCGCCCGGCGAGGGTGAGAGGGCGTGGTCAGGCATCGAGGCGAGGCGACGACAACGCCAGGATCGGTGTCGGTATACGCATAACTATGCCGTATTGAGCGGGTTTTTTCGGACCTGTCGGTATAGAACTACATTCCCTATCCACGACTGCTGGCTTGTGGTGTCGCGAATATCCTAGTTCGCCCGGGCTTTTTCTGGGAGACGCTCTTCTTTTGACACAGTTTCGTCAATCTGTGCGGCTTGGCGCACGAGGAGCGTTATGGATTTTCGTAGGCGTTTTCACCCCTGCCGACCTCTCCCGGGAGATCGCTGTCCATCGCTGGCGGTGGATGGTGATGCCGCATTTTCCGTGGCGACGCTGGAGCGTCGCTTGGAAAAGGACCGTACCCGGGTCGTCCACAGTGCCAGCCTGCGTCGATTGCAGCTGCTGCCCCAGCAGGGCGCGGTGCTGGCCCACGCAAGCCAGAGGCGACTGCTGTCGGCCTCGCTGGAGCGACAGCAGATGGGGCGCCGGATCGTGCAGATGGTCTATCGCAAGCTGGGCAAGCGGGCGGGTGACTGTGGCCTCGATGGTCTGGAAGACGCCTTCATCTGTCTGGTCGAGGTGGGCAGCCTGCTGCGTGATATCGGTCGACCTCCCTTTGGCCAGGCCGGAGAACTTGCGCTCTGCGGTTGGTTCGACAGCCATATGTCGGCCCTGGGAGGCCGCCAGCTGCCGCTGGCCAAGGACGATATCCAGGGCGCGGCCCTGCTCAACGAGCTGTGTCGGTTCGACGCCCAGGCCCAGGCGCTCCGCACCATCGGCAAGCAGGAGGGGATCTCGCTGACCCATGTCCAGGGCGCGGTGCTGCTGGGGGAGCAGGCGGTGTGGCGCGAAGTGGGCGACGATGGCCGTGGCCGCCAGGGCTACTGCTATCGTGCCGAGAGCGACCAGGAGACGGCCATGCGTGGTGTCCTGGGGCTGGGCCAGGATCATCGCCATCCGGCCAGCTACGTAGTGGATGCCGCCGAGGTCATTGCACGGACCCTGTCTCGTCTGGAGGCGGTGGTGGAGCGGGGGTTGATCGACCCGACATCCCTGGTGGCATCGCTCAAACAGGCCTATGTGGAGGGGCTGGCCCGCCAGGGAGAGCCCTGGGCGAGTCTGGAGGAGCGGCGCTTCTCGCGCCACGGAGTAGTACGCCGCTGGAGCCTCGGTGGCATGCTGGACTGGGCGCTGCGCCGCTATGAGCGGGACAACGTCGAGGAACTGGGGCGCTTCTTTCACTACCTGCGACTGGCGCTGGGGCGCACCCTGGTCAATCACGCCGCCGATGCCTTCGTGGCCCACCTGGAGAACATTCGGGAGGGACAGCCTCAGTTGAGGCTGCTGAGCGCGGAGGTCGGCTGTCGCGCTCTGCTCGAGGCCTTCGACAGCCTGGCCACTCGGGTCGAATATCGGGATCCGGAGCTGGAACGGCTGGAGCTCGAGGGCTACCGCACCTTATGTGGACTGCTCGATGCCGCCCTGCCGGCGTTGCGCCTGCCGGAAGCGGCCTTCGTGCGACTGCTGGACGAGGGCCATGGCGCCTCGCCGCGGCTGACGCTGTGGGTGAAGCGGTTGCCGCCCGGCGTGCTCAGGGTGTACCGCCAGGCCATGGCGCAGCCCTGGGAAGGGGCGAGCCGCGAGGTCTGGGAGGCCTACCATCGTGGACGCCTCGTGCATGACTGGATCTGCAGCATGACCGAATCATCGGCGCTGGAAGAGTACAGTCGCCTGCGTGTAGCCGGTCGTTCGCTGGCCTGACGGTCTGAAACTGTGGCGTCACCACCGGCCCGCCCAGCGTTGAAACGATGGGCCAGGGATGGCGTAGAGTTTCTGTCGACGATTCTGCACAGGCGAAGTCCCATGAGGCTGGCGACGGGTGGTCGGCGAAGCATCGTGTCGATGGCGATTTCCCGCGCGATACAGCACGACAATTACCGTTGGCGCCTGGCGGAAGGCAGCGACTGTGGCGAAGCGCCGCCGTCCAGCTAACGATCGATGAGATCGCCGTTCGCTGCCAGCGCGCGTGCATCCACTTCCCTGATACTCGAACAGCCACACATGGCGAGGCCCTGGTCCAGCTCTCGGCGCAGGATCGCCAGGCAGCGCTCGACGCCGGCTTCGCCCGCGTCGGCCAGTCCATACAGATAGGGACGGCCGATATGCACGGCGTCGGCGCCCAGGGCCAGCGCCCGAAGGATGTCCAGGCCGCTGCGAATCCCCCCATCCAGATGCACCTCGAGACGCTCGCCCACCGCCGCCACCACCTCGGGAAGCGCCGCGATGGTGGCCCTGGCGGCGTCCAGTTGGCGCCCCCCGTGGTTCGACACCACCACGGCGTCGGCCCCCTGCTCGGCGGCCTGGCGCGCCGAGTCCGCGTCCAGTACACCCTTGACGACCAGCGCGCCTGGCCAGCGGGCGCGGACCCAGCCCAGATCACTCCACCCCAGTGAGGGATCGAGCTGGTCGCCGAGCCAACTGGCGAGTGAGGCGATGCCGTCCGGGGCCGAGAGCGGTCCGCCCAGATTGCCCAGGGAAAAACGACGGCTGCGCAGGTGGCGCCACCACCAGCCGGGGTGACGGCCCAACCCCCAGGCGAGCTTGAGGGCGGTGGCCGGATCGGGCCTGACGTCGTGGCCGAGTCCCCGGTGGTGATCGGCCAGCAGCGGCATATCGATGGTCAGCACCAGTACACGGCAGCCGACGTTCAGGGCATCGTCCATCAGTCGCTCGCTGAGACCGCGATCCTTGAACACGAACAGCTGAAACCAGGGTGGGCGCGGGCAGTCCCGGGCGATATGCGCAAGGGGGGCGTTGGATAGGGTGGCGACGGTGTAGGGGACCCCGGCTCGCGCAGCGGCGCGTGCGGCCAGGCGTTCCCCGTCGGCCCAGGCCAGGCCGCCCAGGGCCACCGGCGAGAGCACCAGCGGCAGCGCGATATCTTCGCCCAGAATGCGAGTACCGAGGGTGCGCCGGCTGACGTCGGCCAGGCGCGGTGCCAGCGCCACTCGTGACATGGCCTGGAGGTTGGCGGCCAGCGCCTGCTCGGCGCCGGAGCCTCCTTCGATATAGTCGAAGACCAGCCGTGGGAGTCGCCGTCTCGCGCCTTGGCGAAGCGCCTCGATGGTGCTGCGGGTCATGGGGCCGACTCCGTTCAGCAGGCTGTTCCTTTGAGCATAGTCTAAGCGGGCTTCGGAGCCGGTTTCGATGGCGGGCTGGCGCGGACCCGGAGCGGGTTCGCGTTGATGGTAGGGGGCGTAGAAACGACACCGCCGCCCGAGGGGGCGGCAGTGCGTGGGTGCCGAACGAGGCGGCCGGGCTAGCCGAACAGACTGTCGGCGATACGAAAACCGGCGATCCAGGTGCCGGCGGCGGAGCCCAGGGTCGCCGTCAGAAACACCAGCAGGGTGCGCGAGACACGGTTCTTCCACCAGCCCTTCACCTGGGTAACGTCGTGACGCAGGGTGGAGAAGTCGCGCACCTTGGGCTTGCGCATGGCCAGTTCCACCCCGGCGGCGACGAAGCCCGCCCCGATGGTCGGATTGAGCGAGGTCAACGGGGCGGCGAACACGGTGGCGATCACCGTGACCGGGTGGGCCAGGGCCAACAGGGTGGCGCCCCCTGACAGCACGCCGTTGATCACGAACCATTCCACCACCAGCTGCCAGCCGAGCTCGGTGTTGCGCGAAAAGCCGATGGCGAAGCCGGTCAGTACCAGGGCAGTGATCAGCCAGGGCAGCATCTTCCACACCTTCGACGGCGGCCGGGTGGCCTCCAGCGCGGCGATTTCCTCGGCCGGGTCCTCGGCAGGCGGGCCTTCCAGATGCTCGGCCATGCCCTTGAGGTGGCCGGCGCCGATCACCACCAGCACCCGCTTGAACTTGCCAGGTGGGCACTGCTGGGCCAGGCGCATGACCATGTAGCGATCGCGCTCGCTGATCAAGGGGGTGAACAGCGACTGCGACTCGGCAGCGAATTCGCTGAAGGTGGATTCCAGCACGTCGCCCTGCTTGAGCCGCTCGACCTCCTCGGCGGAGACTTCCTGGCGCGACAGCACGCTGCCGAGCAGGCCCGACAGCAGGCTAAAGCGCTGCCACCAGGGCACGTTCTGGTAGATCCGCTTGAGCGTCAGACCCACGTCCCGGTCGATCAGCAGCAGCGGAAGCTCGTGGCGCTGACTGGCCTCCAGGGCAGCGCGCATCTCGGCACCGGGCTCGATGCCGGACTGCTCGGCGATGCGCTGCTGGAAGGCGCCGAGGGCCAGGTTGGCGGCGACCATGCCGGCCTTGCCCTGACGAAAAATCTGGAACAGGTCCTGGTCACCCAGGGCGTCGGGATTGGCCAGGTTGCTGTGGCGGGCGTCGCACAGCTCGATGGCGACGGCGTCGAAGTCGCCGGAATCGATCAGGTCGCGCACCTCGTCGGCGCTCTCGGCGCTGACGTGGGCGGTGCCCAGCAGGGTAAAGGTGGTGTCGCCGACGCGGAGGTCACGTCGGGGGCCGCCTCGGGTCTCGGGCCGCTCGGCCAGCGCAATGTCGTCGATCTCGCTCATGGGGCTCGGGGCCTTGAGAATGTGAAGGATCGATTATCCATGAACGAGGAGGGCAGGCCAAACCCTGGCCTGCCCTCGAGCTGACATTGTCCGGCGTTCAGTCCTGATAGGCGCCAGCGGAATAGGTCAGTTCGTAGCTGTGCGAGTAGATCTCGAGGATGTTGCCGAACGGATCTTCCATGTAGATCATCCGGTAGGGCTTCTCGCCGGGATAGTACTCGCGCACCTTGGGCATGCGCTTCTTGCCGCCGGCGGCGACGATGCGCTCGGCCAGGCCCTCGACGTCGGGATCCTGGACGCAGAAGTGGAACACGCCGGTCTTCCAGTACTCGAAGTTGTTCTCCGGGTCCTCGTGGTTGGCGAACTCGAACAGCTCCACGCCGACCCGGTCACCGGTGGACAGGTGGGCGATACGGAAACTGCCCCAGCCAGGACCGAAGACGTCGGTGCACATCTCGCCGATGGCGGAGTCGTCTTCCTCGATGGTGGTCGGCGCCATGATCTGGTACCAGCCCAGCACCTGGGTGTAGAACGCCACCGCGGCCTCCACATCCGGCACCGAGATGCCGATATGGGAGAAGCTGCGGGGATAACTGTTTGAAGAGTTGGCGGGAGCGTCGTGGTTGGCGTTTGCCAAGGCGTCTTGCTGGCTCATGGAGTGTCACCTCTTGATGCAGGAATGATGAGCACAGTCTGGGCCGGGATCGCTATAATGAAAATCGACGCGACGTTATGGTGATGATAATAGATGCTTATGGCAAATCCGCTCTGGCTACGCTCGTTTCAGGCGTTGGTGGAGCAGGGCAACTTTACCCGCGCCGCCGAGCGCCTTGATCTGACCCAGGCGGCGGTCAGCCAGCATATCCAGCGCCTGGAGGCCGAGCTGGGACTGTTGTTCATTCGCCGGCCTCGGCGGCTCGAGCTGACCCCGGCAGGCCACGCCCTGCTGGACTATCTGAACGAACGTGAACGGGTCGATCAGCGCCTTACCCAGCGCCTGGCCGGTGATCTGGACGATCATGGCGAGATCAGCCTGATGACACCAGGGAGTATCGGGCTTGCGATCTACCCGCGTCTGCTGGCGTTGCAGAAGCGCGCGCCGGGGCTGGCGATTCGCCATCGCTTCGGTCCGACGCGGGAGATCGTCGAGGCCGTCATCGACGGCAAGGTGGAGATGGGGCTGGTGGGCGAGCGTCCCGACGACGCCAGTCTGACGGTCAGCGAGTTTGCCACCGAGGCGCTGGAACTGGTGGTACCGGCCGACACCCGTGTCGAGACGTTCGATGAGCTGATGGCGCTGGGCTTTATCGACCATCCGGATGGCAAGGCCCTGGCCACCCGTCTGCTCAGTCGGCGTTTTCCGGGCTCACCGGGCTACGCCCGCTGGCCGCGCAGCGGCTTTACCAATCAGATTGGCCTGATCCTGGCGCCGGTGGCCCAGGGGCTGGGCTTCAGCGTGTTGCCACGCTTTGCCCGGGAGGCCTTCGAGGACCAGCACGCCATCCGTGTGGTCGAGGGCGCCCCCGAGGTCAGCGATACCCTCTACCTGATCCAGCGCGCCGAGTGGCCACTGTCGGCCCGGGCACAGCGGGCGCTTTCGGTGATGCGAGAGGCGGTGGCGGGTGCAGCCACGGGGCTTTAGCAGCCGGCGCTGATGCCGCCGTCCTGCGAGTTACTTGCGCCAGAAGGCCGGGGTAAACAACACCAGAACGGTAAAGATCTCCAGGCGCCCCATCAGCATCGCCATCACCAGGATCCACTTGGCCATGGTCGGCATGTCACCGTAGTGCAGACTGGCCTCGCCCAGCGCCGGCCCCAGATTGTTGAGCGCCGAGCCCACGGTGGACCAGGCGGTGACCTGGTCGACCCCGGTGGCCATCACCCCCACCAGCATCAGGAAGAACAGCAGCACATAGGCCGAGAAGAAGCCCCACACCGCCTGGGCGATGCCGTCGGGTACGCTGACCTTGCCGATCTTGACCGCGATCACCGCATTGGGGTGGATCAGGCGCATGATCTCGCGCATGCCCTGCTTGATGATCAGGATGATGCGGATGACCTTCATGCCGCCGCCGGTGGAGCCGGAGCTGGCGCCGACGAAGGCGGCGATGAACAGCAAAAGCGGCAGGGCGCCGGGCCAGGCGGAGAAGTCGGCCACCGAAAAGCCGGCGGTGGTGGCTACCGAGACCACCTCAAAGATGCCGTGGCGAAGTCCCACTGTGGTCTCTTCGGTACCGGTCAGCCACAGCACCACCACGGTGATGCTGGCCAGCCCCGTCAGGTACAGCAACAGAAAGCGCGCCTCGGAGTCTTCCCAGTAGTGGCCGATACGGCGTTCGCGCCAGGCCAGGAAGTGCAGGCTGAAACTGAGCGCGGAGATCAGCATGAAGACGATACAGATGGCCTCGATCACCGCGCTGTCGAAGTAGCCGATGCTGGCGTCGTGGGTCGAGAAACCGCCGATGGCCACGGTGGAAAAGCTGTGGCCCAGGGCGTCGAACCAGTCCATCCCGGCGGCCATGTAGGCCAGCATGCACACCACCGTCAGGGTGGCGTAGATGTACCACAGTGCCTTGGCGGTCTCGGTGATCCGCGGGGTCAGCTTGGAATCCTTGAGCGGCCCTGGTATCTCGGTACGGTACAGCGCCATGCCGCCGACCCCCAGGGTCGGCAGGATCGCCACCGCCAGCACCACGATGCCCATGCCACCGAGCCACTGCAGCTGCTGACGGTAGTAGAGGATCGCCTCGGGCAGGAAGTCGATGCCGGTGATCACCGTGGCACCGGTGGTGGTCAGCCCCGAGAACGATTCGAACACCGCGTCGGTGAACGACAGTGCGGTGCTGCCGGTGAGCATCAGCGGCAGCGAACCGAACAGCCCCAGCACCGTCCAGAACATGGCGGCGATCAAAAAGCCGTCGCGGGTGCGCAATTCCCGCCGGGCACGACGATTGGGCAGGAACATCAGCGCGCCGGTCAGCACGGTGATGGCGATGGCGATCAGAAAGGCGTCCCAGGTGCCGTCGCCGAACAACAGCGAGATGGCGATGGGCGGCACCATGGTCAGGCTGAACATCATCAGCAGCAGCCCGAGAATGCGCAGGATCATCCTCAGGCTCATGGCGTCCTGCCTCCTGGCTGACAGCAACAGGCGGGGGACATGTCGGGACGGGTCGTCGTCTCAAGCCCGGTCGGCATCGGACTCATGCGGCGGCTCTCCTTGGTATGGCGGCAGGGGCGAGGGGCGCGCCCATCAGAAAAAGGTCAATCCGACCTGGAACAGGCGTTCGACGTCACGGATCTTGCGCTTGTCGACCACGAACAGGATGACGTGGTCACCGCTCTCCACCACCACGTCGTCGTGGGCGATCAGCACTTCCTTGCCGCGCACCACCGCGCCAATGGTGGAGCCACCGGGCAGGTCGATGTCGCCGATGGCACGACCGACCACCCGGGAGGACTGGCTGTCGCCGTGGGCGATGGCCTCGATGGCCTCGGCAGCACCGCGGCGCAGCGAGTGGACGTTGACGATGTCACCGCGGCGCACATGGGTCAGCAGGCTGCCGATGGTGGCCTGCTGGGGCGAGATGGCGATGTCGATCTCGCCGCCCTGGACCAGATCCACGTAGGCGGCGTTGTTGATCAGGGTGAGTACCTTCTTGGCACCCATGCGCTTGGCCAGCATCGACGACATGATGTTGACCTCGTCGTCGTTGGTCAGCGCACAGAAGATGTCGCAGTCCTCGATGTTCTCCTCTTCCAGCAGGCGCTTGCTGGTCGCGCTGCCGTGCAGTACCACGGTGCGGTCGAGGCGTTCGGAGAGCTGGGTGCAGCGCTCGAGGCTGTGCTCGATCATCTTGACCTGGTGGCTGTGCTCGAGGTGTTCGGCCAGGCGCTCGCCGATGTTGCCGCCGCCGGCGATCACCACCCGGCGGAAGTCGCGATCCAGTCGCCTCAGCTCGCTCATCACCGCGCGGATATCGCGCCGGGCGGCGATGAAGAAGACCTCGTCGTCGGCCTCGATCACGGTGTCGCCACGCGGAATGATCGGACGGTTGCGCCGGTAGATGGCGGCCACCCGGGTGTCGACGCTGGGCATGTGACGGCGCAGGAAGCCGAGCTCCTGGCCGACCAGCGGACCGCCGTAGAAGGCCTTGACCGCCACCAGCTGGACCAGTCCACCGGCGAATTCCAGCACCTGCAGGGCGCCGGGGTGCTCGATCAACCGGCGAATATGGTCGGTGACCACCTGCTCGGGGCTGATCAGCACGTCGATGGGCACCGCCTCGTGGGCGAACAGTCCCTTGCGCGCCAGGTAGGCGGTGGCGCGCACTCGGGCAATCTTGGTCGGGGTACGAAACAGGGTATGGGCGACCTGACAGGCGATCATGTTGACCTCGTCGGAGTTGGTCACCGCGATCAGCATGTCGGCGTCTTCGCAGCCGGCCTGGCGTAGCACCATGGGGTAGGAGGCCGCCCCGGAGACGGTGCGGATGTCGAGCCGGGTATGCAGCTCGCGCAGGCGCTCACCGTCGGTGTCCACCACCGTGATGTCGTTCTCCTCGCGGGCCAGGTGCTCCGCCAGGGTGCCGCCAACCTGGCCGGCGCCGAGAATGATGATCTTCATCGTCGTCGTGTCCGAAGAGGGGTTCAGAGCCTATGGTGCGTTGCAGCATTGAGCCAGCATACCCGAGCTCTGAACAGTACAACAGGGCGGGAGAGTCCCGCCCTGTGCTGAAAGGAAACACCGCAGGACTTGTGCAATGCAAGTCCCGTGGGTCTCCGGGTCGAATCAGCCTCGGAGGTCAGTCGAGGGTGAAGCCGACCTTGACCGTGACCTGCCAGTGGGCCACCCGGCCATTCTCGATATGGCCGCGGGTATCGGTCACCTCGAACCAGCGCAGGTCATGCACGGTTTCCGAGGCCTTGGTGATGGCCCGCTGTACCGCATCTTCGATGCTGGTTTCCGAGGAACCGGTCAACTCGATCTGCTTGTAGACGTGTTGGCTCATACAGACTCCCTGTTGGAGAAGCATAGGTCACGGGCGGCCAGGCCGACGTCCTGGTCGGACTAGCGGCCCGCCTTCACCAGTCTGGCATAGAAGAAGCCGTCATGGCTGTCGACCTTCGGTAACAGTTGGCGTCCGGCCCCGGAAACCTGGCCCCAGGCGATGCCGTCGGGCATCTGCTCGCTGGCGTCCGGGGTGCGCGCGAGAAAGTCGCGGATCTGGTCGCGATTCTCTTCCGGCAGCACCGAGCAGGTGGCGTAGAGCAAGGTGCCGCCGGGCTTGAGCAGCGGCCACAGATTGTCGAGCAACGCGCGCTGAAGCAGGGCCAGCTGGGCAATGTCGCTGGGCCGACGCAGGCGCTTGATGTCGGGATGACGGCGGATGACGCCACTGCCGGAGCAGGGGGCGTCGAGCAGGATGGCGTCGAACGGGGTGCCGTCCCACCAGTCACGCTCGGTGGCGTCGCCCTGGGCCAGGGTCGCCGACAGGCCCAGACGAGTCAGGGTGTCTTCCACCCGTGCCAGGCGCGCGGCATCGGAGTCGATGGCGTGCAGGTCGACGTCGAACAGCTCGAGCAGGTGAGCGGTCTTGCCACCGGGGGCGCAGCAGGCGTCGAGCACGCGCGCACCCGGCCGCGGTGCCACCACCGGGCCA